>JAFQKM010000132.1 GCA_017396925.1 Clostridia bacterium | reverse complement strand
ACGGAAAGCTACATCTGCTGGCCGATACGCTCGTGCAGCCCAGCGATCTGGAAGCTGTTCTGGCCAAAGTTTCCCGCTGTTCGATCCATAGTTTCGACAGCCAGCTGCGGCAGGGATTTATCACGGCAAAGGGCGGGCATCGAGTCGGTCTTTGCGGCATCTATACCGATGCACCCAACGGGAAAATGATTGGCTCTCTGCAAGCCATAAATATCCGCATTGCACGGCAGTATATCGGACTTGGAAATCAGCTGGCAGAAATGCTGTATGCCAACGGTGATCTATCCAATGCGTTGATTTTGGCGCCGCCCGGTGTTGGCAAAACGACCCTTCTGCGGGATCTGTGCCGTATTTTATCAGCTCGACATCGCATATCGGTAGCCGATTGCCGCTTCGAACTATATGGCGAAGGGTATGATCTCGGATTCTGCGATGTGGTGCAGGGTGGAAGAAAGACCGAAGCGATAGAGATGCTGCTGCGTGCCATGTCGCCCGAACTGATCGCCGTCGATGAAATCACGGCAGCCGAAGATGTGCAGACTATGCTGGAAGCGGCCCATACCGGCGTCTGTTTTCTGGCAACAGCACACGGCAGCGGTTTGGAAGATCTGATGCGCCGTCCCCTCTATGGAAGACTTATGGAGGCAGAGATATTTGAAAAAGTGGTTCTGCTCGAGCGTACGCCCCAGGGCAGAGCCTACAGGATCTTTGAAAGGAGCGAAACCGATGATAAAAATTCTTGGACTGGTCATGATCGTCACCTCCTGCTCGATGATGGGGCTTTCCATGGCGCGGGAGATGGAGCAGAGGAAAGCTGCACTGAAAAACCATATTTCGGCGCTGCAGCTGATCCGTAGCGAGATCTGCTATAAAAACACACCGCTGGAAGAGATCCTGTTTCAGTTGGAGCAGAGCTGCGGCAAAGCAGCAGCCGCTTTTTATCGCAAAAGCTTCGAAGCAGCTTCCAATGGACTGGCCTTCAGCGCGGCGGCCGAACAGTATTACATAGATTTGAAAAAGGATGGCCTGTTGGCGGAGGACATCGAAGTCATCCGGAATATCTGCCGTATCCTTGGCAGATACGACAGTGCCACGCAGGCAGAGCATCTGGCCACTGCCGCAGAATTGCTCGAAAAACAACTGGACAACCTTCAGAAAGAGCTTTCTTCCAAGGGCAGACTTTATAAAACCGTAGGGGCCACAGCCGGTATCCTGCTGGCCCTGATCGTTGTCTGAGGAGGCGCCGCATGGATGTCGATCTGATTTTTCGTGTGGCAGCGGTAGGCATCCTTGTGGCAGTGCTCAACCAGCTTCTTGTTCGATCGGGACGTGAAGAACAGGCCATGATGACCACGCTTGCCGGCCTGATCGTTGTCATGATGATGATCATCGAGCAGATCAATCGGATGTTTACTTTGATCAAAAGCACATTTGGATTCTGAAACGGGTGAAGATGATGGAAGAAATGCTCAGGCTTTCGGCCCTTTGCATCGCAGTTTCTCTGCTGATCACGGTGATTGGACAGGGGAACCGCACCATGGGCATGCTGGCCGCTCTGACGGCCGGTCTTGTACTTTTTGGATGGTTGTTGCCTCAGATCAGCACCGTACTTTCGAAACTGCAGCAGATTCTGGATACCGCCGGGATCGGTATAGATCTGCTGGCTCCGGTTGTAAAAGTTCTGGGGATCGCTTTGTGCGCACGTCTTTGCGGTGCACTGTGTTTGGACATGGGCAGCCGTTGGGCAGCAAACGGCATCGAAATGTTTGGGGTCCTGTCGGCCCTGATCTGTGTATTGCCTCTGCTCGAGCGGGTTCTGCATCTGATCGGAAGCATTTGAGGGCAAACAGAATGAAAAGGCTTCTGTGTATTTTATTCTGTCTTGCAGTGCTGCAGATACCGGCCAATGCCGCAGTTGATTTGTCACCTTTGGAGAATGTCCTGCCATCAGAAGCCTCCGATTATGCAAAAATCACCCCGGAAAGCGGCGATCTGCAGACGGCGCTGTCATCGATACTGGCTGCCGGCGTTAATATTATGCGAGACAATCTGCGCGCAACGCTGGCAGAAGGCTTTGTTATTTTTGCTATTGCGGCAGGCTGTGGTGTGTTGAAGGGGTTTTCTGCCGCAGCTCATTCGGATCTGTTGTCCAAGGCGCTGGATGTTGCCGCAATCTGTGCAGTGACCGCCTTCTGCATCGGCAGTACATCCAGCGTATTGGAAACCTGCGGCCGCGCCATCAGACAGCTGGGCAGCTTTTCATCGGTTTTTATCCCGGTCTACGGCGCAGCTGTTGCAGTGTCGGGATGGCCGACGGCGGCTCTTTCTTCCGCATCGGCAACGCTGGCGGCTTCCAATATTCTGCTTCTGCTTGCGGCAAAGGTATTGATCCCGATCATCTATCTGCACATTCTTCTGACTGCGGCAGGACAAATCGCCGAGCAGGATATCCTTTCGGAACTGGCCGATCTGCTGCGGAAAGGTGCGCTGGGGTTTTATAAATACTTTCTCATGCTGTATGCCGGATATCTTTCTTTGTCCGGCCTGATTTCCGGCGGTAGCGATGCCATGGCCCTGCGAACGGCTAAAATGACCATTTCCGGCTCGGTTCCTGTATTGGGGTCGGTGGTATCAGATGTATCGGAAACCCTGCTCAGCGGCGCTGTGATTCTCAGAAACGCCGTGGGGATCTATGGTTTTGTCGGCGCTGTGGCCATCTGTCTGACGCCGTTTCTGTCGGCCTGGGTCCGCCTTCTGGTTTTCCGTGTGCTTTCGATGCTTGCAGCCGGTCTGACAGACGGACGCCTGCCCAGACTACTGAACGGTATATCCGATGGATACAGCATGGCCATCGGTCTGCTTGGTACCTGCTGCGTTCTTCTCTTCTTATCTTTCGTGATCGGATCGGTGGTGATCGGCTCTTGAAAACGATTCTGCTCGGTTGGGTTGTACGACTTGTGGTTGGAAGCTTTTTTGTTTTTGCTGTCCGGTCACTGGCCGGCAAAACGGCCCTTCAGCCGGTGCTTGGTCTTGCAAGCACTTGTTTAATGACTGTTTTGCTCCTGCAGCCAGCGTTCGGAAATGCCTCATTGGCAAACAGGGCTGCCTATGCGTTCCATCGGGCACAGCAGGAAATCGTGTATTCTATTCAAATGGCACAAAACAGCAGCCGGGCAGCCTTATATGAAGGCGTTGCTGCAGAACTTGCCGAACAGATGGAATCTGAAGGCATATTCTGCACGATCCGGTTGGAAGAGAAAGAAAACGGGGCTCTTGCCGCCGCAAAGTTCTGGTGTGATAAAGGACAGGCGGAAAAAGCCGCAGACAGGCTATCCGGTCTGACAGGCTTGGAAGAAACAGCAATTTTGTATATGGGAGAGACTTGCGATGGAGATCGGTAAACTGCAGGCATATTTCAAAAGCCGGTTTGATAAATATAAGTACGCCCTGATCCTTTGCCTGTGCGGCCTGATGCTGGCATGTATCTCTGGCGGAGAACCGGCGAAAGCCGCCAGTACGGAAGCCACTGAACTTCTGGCTGATGTGGATGCATTGGAAGCCAGGTTAGAGGATTCTCTGAGCAGAATCTCGGGTGTAGGAAAAGTTTCTGTTGTTCTGACAGCAAAAAGCAGCAGTGCGGCGGTTTATGCCTATGATGAAGATCAGACCATCCGGCAATCGAATGGCGAACGCACATCCGACTCTACACAGTCGATGGCATTCTCAGGCAGCGGCTCCGGTCAGCAGCCCATCCGCATACAGACGCTGGAGCCGGAATACCGTGGGGCACTGGTCGTCTGTCAGGGGGCTGCATCGGCGGCTGTTCGGCTGGAGGTCACCCGGGCGGTTGCTGCTTTGACGGGGATCGGCAGCGATCATATCGTTGTTTCAAAAATGAAATAAACAAAACACAGGAGGAATCTACTTATGACCAAGAAAAAAGGCGCCGTCTATTCGGTGGTGGCACTTATGCTCTGCATGGCTGTTTATCTAAACTGGAGCTACAACCGCGGCAGCAGCGATGAAGGCTATGAAACCATGGAAGACTTCGAGACCGGCAAAATGCTGGGGGAAGCAGCTCTGGTCGATGGAGATGCAGCCGGTACGATAGAGAACAATACAGCCGGCGGAATGCTTTCGGAGGATTACTTTGCCGAAGCACGCCTTTCCCGTCAGCAGGCAAGAGATGAAGCGGTATCCATCCTCAACACGACGGTGCTGAATGAAGGCGCAGATGAAGAAGCCGCCGCACAGGCCAACGCCGAAATCCAGGTTATGGCCCAGGCCGCCATGCAGGAGTCCCGCATTGAAAACCGTATTGTGGCCAAGGGCTACAAAGAATGTGTGGTCTTTGTCGGGGATGGCGGCATCAATGTAATCATTTCCAAGCTGGAGAACGGCCTGCAGGACAGTGATGTTGCCAAAATCACCGAGATCGTAATGGAAGAAACCGGCTGCGAAGCCTCGGCAATCAAAATTATCGAAACCGCCTGAGCCAGAAAAAGCTTGAACTCGCTCCTGTATTTGGATAAAATAAAAATATCCAAAGCATGAAGGAGCGTGTTCGGCATGACCGATAATAAACTGTATTTTGAAACTGTCTGCGGAGACGGTACACTGAAGCTCTCTTATGACGCAGCAGCTGCGCTGATTCGCACAGCGGCAGGGGAGATCTCCGGCGTGTCCGAAGCCATGACGCCCGATACCATGCCTGCCGGATGGCATGGCAGCAAAGGTACATGGATCGCACCCGGCGAAACAGAGAATGGATGCCGCGTACGTATGTATATCACCGTCCAGCTGGGCGATCCGCTGACAGCCCGTGCCGCAGCCGTCCAGGAAAAAATCAAAAATGCCCTTGAGGCATCGACCTTCCTGACCGCTGAATCGGTAGATGTTTTCGTTGCAGGTGTTCGCCTGGATAAATAATTTATTCGTTTTCGAATAATTTTTCGATAAACCCCTCAATACAGGGGTTTATTTTTTATGCAGAAGCGTGTATAATACAAGGGAATATGGAATATTAACCGGAGGTTATAAGATATGAGCAGAAGATTAGCGCGTGAACTGGTTTTACATATGCTGTTCAGCAACGACTTTATTGATGAATCGGCCGATGCCGTTCTGGAGACCAGCCTGGCACACAACTTCGATCTGTTCTCTGACGAGCACGAACTTTATCGCATCGCACCTGCCGCTGCACAGGACGGCTATATTCACGATGCATTCAAGGGCATTATGGAGCATATGCCCGAACTGGATATGTATATTGAAAAGTATGCTGTTGGCTGGAGCATTTCCCGTATGTCCCGTCTGACCAGATGCATTCTGCGTCTGTGCATGTACGAAATGCTTTATATGCAGGTTCCCGTCGGCGCATCGGTCAACGAGGGCGTTGAGCTGGCCAAGAAATACGATTCCGAGGAATCGGCATCCTTTATCAACGGCATCCTGGGCGCATTTGTCGCCAAGGAAATGGTCTGATCCGGGCCAAAGCCGTAACCAACTGAAATCAAACAGGGAAGCGGGGCTTTGATGAAAAGCCCTGCTTTCGATATATTTTACCAAACGGGAGGGATGCAGATATGGCCCAGAAGGCAATCACCGTTACACAACTGAATGAATACCTGAAGAACCTGTTTGCGGCCGACCGTAATCTGCAGAATGTCTGTGTTTCGGGCGAGATCTCCAATTTCAAGCGTCATTCTTCGGGGCATCTGTATTTTACGCTTAAGGATGAAGAATCGGTGATTTCTGCCGTCATGTTCCGCGGCGATGCTATGAAACTGCGTTTCCGCCCCGAAAGCGGCATGAAAGTCCTTCTTTTGGGACGTGTCAGTCTGTATCCCAAGTCGGGACAGTACCAGATTTATGTTTCGGCCATGCAGCCCGACGGCATCGGTTCGCTGTATATGGCTTTTGAGCAGCTGAAAGAGCGCCTTTATAAAATGGGGCTTTTCGATCCGGCAGCCAAACAGGCTCTGCCCCGATATCCCAAAAAGATCGCGCTGATCACTTCGCCCACCGGCGCTGCAGTTCGGGATATGATCCGTGTTCTGCGGCATCGGTATCCCATCTGCGATGTTCTGGTCTGTCCGGTCAAAGTACAGGGAGAGGGCGCGGCAGAGGAAGTTGCCGCCATGATCGATTATGTTAACGAGCACGACCTTGCCGATCTGATCATCACCGGCCGCGGCGGCGGCTCGCTGGAAGATCTTTGGGCATTCAACGAAGAAATAGTCGCGCTGGCGATCTACAACAGCCGCATTCCGGTCATTTCTGCCGTCGGACACGAACCCGATGTGACCATTTCCGACTATGTGGCCGACAAGCGTGCGGCCACCCCTTCCAATGCAGCCGAACTGGCTGTATGCGATATGCGTGAACTGCAGGCCTGGCTGCGCAGCGCCGCATATACCATTGAGAAAAATGTACGGGACAGAATCACGTTGCATCGGCGCCGCCTGGCGGCCATTGCCGAAAAACCGGTGATGACCAGTCCCCTAGAATATTTTAACGAACAGCGTATGCATCTTGCGCTCATCGAACAGCGCATTGCTGCGGCTCAAAGCCGCACGCTGGAACGCAGCCGCAGGCGGTATCTGCAGGCGGCGGCCGCTCTGGATGCCCTCAGCCCGCTGAAGGTTCTGTCGAGAGGCTATTCTATGGTTTCGGGTGCCCAGGGCGTGATCAAAAGCGCCAAAGATCTGCATCCCGGCGATGCTGTAAAGATCACCTTGGCCGACGGCGAAAGCACCTGTACCGTCGACCATGTCACCCTCAGGGAAAGGAAGAGATAATCATGGCAAAGAAGTTTGTCTTTGAAGAGGCCATGGGCCGTCTGGAAGAGATCATCAGCCTGCTGGAAAAGGGCGATGCCCCTCTGGATCAGAGTCTGGCTCTTTTCGAAGAGGGTACATCCCTCATCAAAAAATGCGGTTCTGCGCTGGATAAAGCCGAGCAGAAAGTAACCATGCTGGTTCGTACGGAAGACGGACCCGCCGAGACCCTGTTTGAAGAGGAGGAATAACTGTGGATCGAATGCCTTCCAACCTCACCCTTTATGCCGATCTGGTAGAACAGGAGCTTTCCCGCCTCATGCCCGAAGAACACAGCCTCTTTCAGAAGGAGGTTTTTTCGGCCTGCCGTTACAGCCTTCTGGGCGGCGGCAAGCGCCTGCGCCCCTACCTGTGCATGACCTTTTATGCGCTTTGCAGCGGCAAGGATGCACGGGATGCCCTGACCTTTGCTTCGGGTATCGAGATGATCCATTCCTATTCGCTGATCCATGATGATCTGCCTTGTATGGACAATTCCGATTATCGCCGAGGCAAGCTTTCCAATCATAAAGTTTATGGCGAAACCACAGCCGTGCTGGCCGGTGACGCGTTGCTCAACCGTGCTTTTGAAGTCATGTCCAGCCCCGATCAGAAGATCGAGCCTGCCAACCTGCTGCGTGCGCTGCATGTTATGGGTACTGCTTCGGGTGCTTATGGCATGGTCGGCGGTCAGATCATCGATCTGGCCATGGAAGGCCGCAGCTGCACAGCAGACGAGCTCTGGAAAATGGTCGAACTGAAGACCGGCGCGCTGATCTGGGGAGCATGCAAGAGCGGCGCCTGCCTGGCCGGTGCTTCGAATGAGCTGCAGGAAGCCGCCTATCAGTATGGCCTATGTGTCGGTCTGGCTTTCCAGATCCGCGACGATCTGCTCGACCTGACCGGCGATGCCGCATTGGTCGGAAAACCGCTGGGCCACGACGCCGAAAATGAGAAGAATACCTTTGCTTCGGTTTACGGTATCGAAAAGTGTGAAACAATGATCCGCGAGCTGACCGAAAAGGCCCTGAAGCACGCCGAAGCTTTCGGTGATGGCGCTGAGCAGCTGCGAAATCTTGCACTGTGGCTGATTGATCGCACCTATTGATCTGTTTGCAAACAAAGCTTGACATTTCGTTCATAATACATTCATTGTTAATTATTCATTTTGTGGTATAATATAAATACCATCCTGTACGTTTGATCCATTCAATTATGTGATTTCCATGAGGTGAGCCTGTATGGAGCATCATACAATTTTAGATAAAGTCAATTATCCCGCCGATCTCAAGGAATTGGACGCCCCTCAGCTGAGCGCACTGTGTGCCGAGATCCGCGATTTTCTCATTCATTCGGTCGCCGAAACAGGCGGCCATCTGGCATCCAATCTTGGCGTTGTCGAGATTACGGTCGGCCTGCATAAGGTATTTAACTGCCCGGTCGACAATGTGATTTTTGATGTCGGTCATCAGTCCTATGTTCATAAGATCCTCACCGGCCGCAAAGATCGGTTTGGAACCTTACGTAAGCTGGACGGCCTCAGCGGTTTTCAGCGTCCCGATGAAAGCCCATACGATTGCGCCGTAACCGGCCATGCTTCCAGCAGCATTTCTGCAGCATTGGGTATGGCTCGCGCCCGCACATTGGAAGGCCGTCACAGTGAGGTTATATGTGTGATCGGTGACGGTGCGCTGACCGGCGGTATGGCCTATGAGGCCCTTAATGATGCCGGACAATCGGGCGAAAAACTGATCATTATCTTTAACGATAATGAAATGTCGATCGGCAAAAATGTCGGCGCCATTGCCAACCGGCTTTCCAAAATCCGCTCGAGGCCCCGCTATCTGCGCCTGAAGACCAGAGTCAAGCGTGTGCTTTCCCATATTCCCGGAGGAGATGGGCTGATTCGCGGCGTTTCCGGAATCAAGCGCCGCATCCGAACGGCCATCATGAAGGAAAGTATTTTCGAACTGCTGGGCTGCCATTATCTTGGCCCGGCCGACGGAAATGATATCAACTCGGTCTGTGCGGTCCTCAATGAAGCCAAAAGCTATAACGGCCCTGTGGTCGTTCATTTTAAAACCCTGAAGGGAAAGGGGTATAAGCCCTCCGAGCTGCGCCCGTGGGATTATCACGGCGTCAGCCCCTTTGATGCCGTCACCGGCAAACTTCCGGTCGGCGGCGAGACATTCTCGTCGGTATTCGGCCGTGTGCTTTGCGGTCTGGCTGAAGATGACGACCGCATCTGTGCCGTTACGGCAGCAATGGAAGACGGCACCGGTCTGGGCGGCTTCTCTGCCAAATATCCCAGTCGCTGTTTCGACGTCGGTATTGCCGAAGAACACGCCGTCGCTATGGCGTCGGGAATGGCAGCACAGGGTGCAAAGCCCGTCTTTGCCGTTTACTCATCCTTCCTGCAGCGTGGTTACGACCAGCTGATCCATGATGTTGCCATTGCCGGCAATCATGTGGTCTTTGCAGTCGATCGTGCCGGTCTGGTCGGTGCCGACGGCGAGACCCATCAGGGCGTATTCGACATTCCTTATCTGCTGTCGATCCCCGGTGTTAAAATCTATGCACCCGCATCTTTCAAAGTGCTTGAATGTGCTGCCAAGCTGGCTTTTTACCATGAAAACGGCCCTGTTGCCCTGCGTTTTCCCCGCGGCGGCGAACAGATATATAAAGAGGATCACTTCGGCAAGCCCATCTGCTGTCTGCAATCGGGCAGCGATGTTACACTGGTCAGCTATGGCATCCTGATCAATCAGGTGCTCAAAGCAGCCGCACAGCTGGAGCAGGAAGGGGTTTCGGTCGAGATCCTTAAGCTCAACGAGCTTTCTGCCTATGATCCTGCTGTGATTCTGGAATCGGCCCGTAAAACCGGAGCGATCATTATTGCAGAAGAATGTGTATCGGGTGGCTGTGTCGGCGATAAGATCGCCATGCAGCTGCTGGAAGCAGGGGAGAGCCCCTCGTATAAAACCATCAATCTCGGTCATCAGTTTATTCCCCATGGCAAGGTGGACGAGCTTTATCAGAGATACGGTATCGATGCTTCGGCCATTGCCGATGCAGCCCGCGTACTGATCCAAAATAAGGAGATTCAAAGATGATAGAAAAGAAAAGACTCGACGTTCTGCTGGTTGAAAAAGGCCTGGAGCAGAGCCGTGAACGCGCCAAAGCGCTGATCATGAGCGGCAACGTCTATGTCAATGATCAGAAGGCCGAAAGCGTCGGCCAGACCTATCCCGTCGATGTCAATATTGAAATTCGCGGCAAAAAGCTCAAATATGTCAGCCGTGGTGGTCTGAAACTGGAAAAGGCCCTTGATCAGTTCGAGGTCGATCCTGCCGGCAAGATCATTATGGACATCGGTGCATCCACCGGCGGTTTTACCGACTGCCTGCTGCAGCGCGGCGCCGAAAAGGTTTATGCTGTTGATGTCGGTTACGGTCAGCTGGCCTGGAGCCTGCGCAGCAATCCCAAGGTAGTTGTTATGGATCGCTGCAATATTCGCTATGTGACCCGTGAAGACATTCAGGATGACCTGGATATGGCGGTCTGCGATGCATCTTTTATCTCTCTGCGCCTGGTTCTGCCTGCCGCCAAGCCGCTGCTCAAGCCGGACGGCGAAATGATCGTTCTGATCAAACCCCAGTTTGAAGCCGGCCGGGAAAAGGTCGGCAAAAAGGGGGTTGTCCGCGAACCCAAGACCCATATTGAGGTTATCGAAACCATTCTTGCCTTTGCCCGCAGCATCGGCTTTGGCATTAAAGATCTGTCTTTCTCGCCCATCCGCGGCCCGGAAGGCAATATCGAGTTTCTGCTCTATCTGTCGCAGACCATGGACCGCGACGACATCGACCCCGCAGCCGTTGTCGCAGAAGCCCATAGTCAGACAATCAAATAAATTATTTCTTGCGTAAAGCAGGTGGTCTGTACGAATAAAGTATTTATTTTCCCTAATCCTACGCGCGCCAATACCCAGCGTGCCTTGCCCGAAATCCTCGATTTTCTGTTGAGTGAGGGCTTCTCGGTCACCATGGAAGAGCGTTATGAATATATGCTTGGCGAAGAATATCCCATAGTTTCCTTCTACCCCATGGAAACAGCCGCACAGCAGAGTGAGTTTGTGCTTGTTGTTGGTGGTGATGGCACCATTTTACATATCGCCGCTCTGGCTGCACGGCTGGGAAAGCCGGTTCTGGGTATCAACCTGGGCACAATGGGTTTCCTGTCGGAAATGGACATGAGCGACCTTGAAATGCTCCGCAAGATCAAAGCAGGAGACTATGTTGTCGACGAACGCATGATGATCGACGCCATCGTTTACAACAGCAATGATGAAGAAGTGTTCTTTGCATCGGGACTCAATGATGTTGCCATGATGAAGGGAGACATTTCAAAAATCGTTCGTCTTTGCGTCAGTGTAAACGAGCGTAAGGTCATGGGTTTTGCCGGAGACGGTGCTGTTGTCTGCACCCCTACCGGATCGACTGCCTATTCGCTTTCGGCCGGAGGCCCTGTTCTGGAGCCCAACAGCCCCTGTATTGCCGTTACGCCTGTATGCCCCCATGCTTTGGGCATCAAATCCTTTGTCGTATCCTCTGATAAAGAGATCGAAGTTGTATCTCCGCCTCAGAGCAATACCGTTCACCTTTCGGTAGACGGTCATCAGAATCGCAATCTCGAGCCCGGTGAACGTACGGTGATCCGACAGTCTGCGCACAGCCTGTCGCTGATCCGCCTGAAAGGCATCGGTTTTTATGAAAGAATCAACCAGAAGCTTATAAATGAGAGGTTCTAATTATGAAGTTTAAAAGACAGTCGGCTATTATGCAGATCATCTCCCAGAATGACATCAAAACACAGGAAGAGCTTTCTGAAAAGCTGACCGAAATGGGTTTTGCCACTACCCAGGCCACCATTTCCCGTGACATCAAGGAGCTGCGTCTGATCAAAGTTAATTCTCTTTCGGGCGGTTATAAGTATTCTTCTCCCTCTCAGGGTGATGACGCCGGTTTCCTGCCCAGACTGCGCACCATCTTCAAGGAGTGTGTCATTGGCATCCAGCAGGCACAGAATCTCGTTGTTATCCGCACCATTACAGGTATGGCCAATGCGGCCGCCTATGCCATTGACCAGCTCAAGGTTGAAAATATCATTGGCACCATCGCCGGCGACGACACCATTCTGGTTATCCTGGCTGATAATGAAAAGGCCACGCAGTTCTGCGAAATTGCTGGCAATATGCTGAAGTAGTATGCTAAGATCCCTTTCGATCGAGAATATCGCCGTCATCGAGAAGGCGGATATCGATTTTGAAGACGGCTTCAGTGTGCTTTCCGGCGAAACCGGTGCAGGTAAGTCGATCATTATCGACTCGATCAATGCAATTCTCGGCCTGCGTGTCAGCCGCGAACTGATCCGAACAGGTGCAACCGTTGCCTCGGTCACAGCGTATTTCGACCGTGTCGACCGCAAGGCCATTGAAAAAGCACGCCAGATGGGCTTTGATTGTCATGACGATACATTGCTGATCCGGCGTGAAATGCACATGGACGGCCGTAACGTCTGCCGTATCAACGGCAAGCCGGCCGTTCTTTCCATGCTCCGCGAGCTTTCCGGCATGCTGGTCAATATCCACGGCCAACACGATGGCCAGCATCTTCTGGATGAAAACCTGCATATCGACTATCTTGATGCCTTTGCCGGACTTGAACCGGAGCTTGCCGTGTTTTCCGAAGAATACGATGGGCTGCTGCAGCTCAATCGCAACATTAAATCGCTTTCCCTCAGCAAGGCCGAAAAGGAGCGCCGCATCGCGCTGCTTACCGAACAGACCCATGAACTGGCAGAAGCCGATGTGAAGGAAGGGGAGTATCAGCAGCTTCTGAGCCTGCGTTCTTCTCTTTTGCGTGCCGAAAAAGCCGGCACAGCTCTGCGCGATGCCCTAATGCTGGTTTCGGGGGATGAAGACACGGCCGGTGCGCTGCTTAAAATGTCGGAGACCGTTAAAGCGCTCAGTGCCTGCCCCGGACTGGAGACCGACGCGCCCAATGCGCTGGCCCTCAGCCGAGAAGTGGAAGCTCTGCTGACCGAGCTTTCCTCCGAGCTTTCTTCGGCATTTCTGCGCATCGAGTTTTCGCCTGAGCAGCTGGCCGATACCGACAAGCGTCTGGATAAGATCATCGAGCTTTCGGAAAAATACAAGCTGGAGCCCGATCAGCTGCCCAAGCTGCTTCGCGAGCTTGCTTCCGAGCTGGATGCGCTTATGAACAGCGAAGACAATCTGGAAGAGCTGAAGGCAAAGTATATCGATCGGCGCGGCAAGGTGTTTGCCCTGGCGCAGGAGCTGACCCGAAAGCGCCGCGAAGCCGCAGAGCGCCTGTCGGAAGCCGTATGCAAAGAACTGGTTCAGCTGGACATGCCTTCGGCCCGTATGGCGGCTGAAATCGAATCACAGGACAGCCTGAAGGGTGTACGCTTTACCCGTAAGGGCATCGATACCGTTCGGTTCCTGCTGTCAACCAATAAGGGAGAAAGCCTGAAGGCACTGACCAAGGTTGCTTCAGGCGGCGAGCTCTCACGTATCATGCTCGCGCTGAAAAAAGTTCTGTCGGCCGGCGAAGTCTGCACCGCCATTTTCGACGAAATCGATACCGGCGTCAGCGGACGCGCGGCCAACAAGGTAGGGCAGAAGCTCTATGAGATCTCGCAGGGACGTCAGGTGCTTTGCATTACGCATCTGCCTCAGATCGCCTGTCTGGCCGATCACCATTTCCGCATCAGCAAGCACGAAGACACCGAACGTACCTATACCAGGGTCGAACCTCTCGCCGAAGATGGACGCAGGGAAGAGCTGTCACGCCTGACCTCCGGCATTCATGTGACGGCGGCCAGTATGGATGGCGCTGCAGATCTGCTGGAGCAGGCGCGTGCCTATAAGAAAGCCTTGACAAATTGACCCCGGTGCAATAAGATATATTTGTTAAGCCAACTGCATATAACAAACGCAGAGACCAAAAGAAGTAAATCTGAGTTTCCTTTCAGAGAGCAGGCGGACGGTGCGAGCCTGCAGGAGGCCTTTTTGAAATACATTTGCGAGCGGAGCGCTGAAAGAACAGTAGGCGTCTACGGGTCGGCCCGTTACAGCCAGGGAGTTTCCCTAAGGTTCTTCATACATCCGGATTCGGCTGTATGAAGGATAAACTGAGGTGGTACCGCGACATTTGTTATGTTCGCCCTCTGCAGATTTTGCAGAGGGCGTTTTTTATAAGTAATCATATCCGATTGAAATATCGAAGGAGAGAGAAAAATGAAACTGTACGAAGAGCTGGTGGCCAGAGGTCTGATCGCCCAGGTTACCAACGAAGAGCACATTCGTGAAATGATCAATAACGGCCAGGCTACATTCTATATCGGCTTCGACTGCACAGCCGACAGCCTGACCGCAGGCCACTTCATGGCCCTGACCCTGATGAAGCGCCTGCAGATGGCCGGCAACAAGCCCATCGCCCTGATCGGCGGCGGCACAACCATGATCGGCGACCCCTCTGGCCGTACCGATATGCGCAAGATGCTGACCAAGGAAGACATCGATTATAATGCTGCCTGCTTCAAGAAGCAGATGGAGCGCTTCATCGAGTTTGGTGAAGGCAAGGCCCAGATGGTCAACAATGCCGATTGGCTGCTGAACCTCAACTATGTCGAGCTGCTGCGCGAAGTTGGCGCTTGCTTCTCGGTCAACAATATGCTCCGTGCCGACTGCTACAAGCAGCGTATGGAAAACGGCCTGTCCTTCCTCGAGTTCAACTACATGATCATGCAGTCCTACGACTTCTATCATCTGTTCCAGCACTACGGCTGCAACATGCAGTTTGGCGGCAACGACCAGTGGTCCAACATGCTGGGCGGCACCGAGCTGATCCGTAAGAAGCTGGGCAAGGATGCACACTGCATGACCATCACCCTGCTGACCGACTCGCAGGGCAAGAAGATGGGCAAGACCGCCGGCAATGCCGTATGGCTCGATCCCAACAAGACATCCCCCTACGACTTCTACCAGTACTGGAGAAATGTCGATGACGCCGACGTTCTCAAGTGCATCCGTATGCTGACCTTCCTGCCCATCGAACAGATCAACGAGATGGACGCATGGGAAGGCGCACAGCTCAACAAGGCCAAGGAGATCCTGGCTTGGGAGCTGACCAACATGGTTCACGGCGAAGAAGAAGCCAACAAGGCACAGGCCGCTGCCAAGGCTCTGTTTGGCGCCGGCGCTGTTTCGGCCGATATGCCCTCCACCGAGATCGCTGAAGCCGACTTCGGCGAAGGTCTGACCATTGTTGATCTGATGGTCAAGTGCAAGCTGACCGGCTCCAAGGGCGAGGCCCGCCGTCTGGTCGACCAGGGCGGCGTTGCTGTCAATGATGTCAAGGTTTCTTCCCCCATGCACATCTTCACTGCTGAAGATGTCAAGAAGGGCGACTTCGTCATCAAGAAGGGCAAGAAGGTCTTCCACAAGGTTATCTGCAAGTAAATCATGATCCTACGGCCTGCCGTTATGACTTTATAACGGCAGGCCTTTATCTGTACACCCGACCAAGGAGGTCACGGCTATGCAATATCGAATCAACCCCAAAAATGGAGACAGACTTTCGGCTCTGGGCTATGGCTGTATGCGTTTCACCCGTAAGGGCGGCAGCATTGATCAGGAAAAGGCCGAACGTGAAATGCTTTATGCCCTCGAGCAGGGCGTCAATTACTTTGATACAGCCTATACCTATCCCGGCAATGAGGTTGCCCTGGGCAAGTTTCTGGCCAAAGGTCATCGCAGCAAGATTTATCTGGCCACCAAACTCCCGCAGTATCTGGCCAAAAGCTATGCCGATTTCGATAAGTTCTTTTACGAAGAACTGCGCCGCCTGCAGACCGATTATATCGACTATTATCTGCTGCACATGCTTTCGGATTTTGGCTCATGGCAGCGCCTGACCGCACTGGGCATCGAAAAGTGGATCGCCGAAAAGAAGGCCTCCGGCGAGATCCGCAATATCGGCTTTTCCTATCATGGCGGGTCGGCCGGATTCATCCGCATTGTTGATGCGTATGATTTTGATTTCTGCCAGATTCAGTTTAATTATCTCGATGTGCACGGTCAGGCAGGGGAGACCGGCCTTCGACATGCCGCTTCCAAGGGCCTGCCTGTTGTTATCATGGAGCCTCTGCGCGGCGGCCGTCTCGTGCAGGGGCTGCCTTCCAGGGCCAAGGCTTTCTGGAATGAGGCGGTCCCCAAGCGCAGCCCTGCCGAATGGGGCCTGCGATGGATCTGGAACTATCCGGAGGTAACCGTTATCCTTTCGGGCATGAATGATCTGGCGCAGGTCGAAGAAAATATCCGTGTCTGTGAGGATGCACTTCCCGGACATCTGGATGCAGATAAGCTGGCCTTTTTTGATGAAGCGCGCCGGCTGATCCGCGAGAGTACAAAGGTTGCCTGCACCGGCTGCAGCTATTGCATGCCCTGTCCGGCGGGTGTAGATATTCCTACCTGTTTTAATGCACTCAATGTCCGACAGTCGGACGGTTGGTTCAACGGTCTGCGCGAATACATTATGTGCACATCGCTGAAAGCTACCCCGACCAACGCTTCCAGATGCATCAAATGCGGCAGGTGCGAGCAGCACTGCCCACAGAAAATCGAGATCCGCAAAATGCTGGAAGAGGTTACCGATACGCTGGAAGGCCCTGCCTATAAACTCTTTATGGCCGCTGCCAGAAAAGTGACGAAATTCTAAGCTTTTTACCGGCGTTCGATTGAAAGCCCATCTGTTTCTGTGCTATAATTTTAAGATAGAAAAACTGTGTGGGGTTTTATATATGAAAAAAACATTACGCTTGCTGGCCGCTGCGCTGGCAGTTGGTACAGCTTTGCTGCTGCCGATTTCCGCAGCGCCGACAGGGGAAGACCCGTCCGTCAAAATCGGTCTGGCTTACGGCAACAATGCAAGGCCGTCGCCAAAGCTTCTTAACCTCTCCGGGCAGGAGGAAGGCTATGATTTTGGCTGGTTCGACGATGACAATGCATTTGTCGATGTCGGCTATACAGAGATCCGCGATATTGTCATGCTTAAGGACAAGTTTATTTATATGTCGTCGGATGAAGACTTCACCGATCAGAAGCCTTCCGATTGCGTGAAAACCATCCAGCCCTATCATATCGAGACCGACGACAGCTTCCGTACCTTTGAAAAGGCGCAAGCTGCTGCAGAAGAGATCCGTGATCTGGGTATGATTGCTTTTCCGGCATATCATGACGATGAATATAAGGTCAGAGTCGGCGAATACGGTACCCTGTCTGCGGCCAAACTGGCCATTGCAGATGCCGAAGCCGAGCTCGATTATACCTTTACGGCCGCAGGCGGCAGTACAACCTGCTATACCGTTGCCGAGTGCAGCAGCGGCGATATTCTGTTTGAGTTTGATCAGGGCGGCCAGCCTTTCGGTATCATGCCCTGGTCGGAAGAGACCTGGTTTGCTGGCTATCGTTATACCGGTGGCTTTGAATACAACCGCGTCAATGGCAATGACCTGACGGTCATCAATGTTCTGGGCATTCATGATTATGTCAAAGGTGTCATCACCCGTGAAATGAGTCCTTCGTGGAATGTCGAAGCGCTCAAAGCGCAGGCTCTCTGCGCCAAATCCTATACAATGTGCAACCTCGGTAAACACAAATCACTGGGATTTGACATCTGCAATACCACATGCTGTCAGGTCTATTCCGGCACCAGCCAGCAGAATGCCAACAGCAACGAGGCTGTTGACGATACATTTGGCCTGTTTATGCTCTATGACGGCGAGATCGTCGATGCTTTTTATCACGCTTCCAGCGGCGGTTATACGGAAGACGCAAAAAATGTATGGGGTACAGAAGTGCCTTATCTGAAAGCCGTCAAAGACAAGCATCTGACCCAGACCCTGCCTTATGAGTTTACCGTGACCAACAGCGAACTTAAGAACATCCTCAAGGCCAAGGGTTACAGCATCACAGGCAATATTGTTGATTTTTATGTCAGTGAAACCACCGATGCCGGCAATGTCCGCGCCATTACCTTTGTGCAGGACAACGGAAAACAGCTGGTCTTTACAGGGGAAAAAGCGCGCACCATCCTGAACAATTCCTCTTATGGTTATCAGGTCAAGAGCATGCGCTTTACGGTCACGCCCACATCGGGAAGCAATGCATCGGCAGCAACCACAAAAACGCCGGTGAATGATTCCTGGCTGACAACCCTTCTGACCAAGCTGTATGCCATTGGTTCGGGCGGCACATCCAGGATCAAGGTCGGTACAGACGATGCCTATGCATTGACTGCTGCCGGCAAAGTGCCCCTTTCTGATCTGACAACCACTACGGGAAGTTCGTCCTCCGGCGGCACCTCCAATGCCTATATCGTATCGGGCACAGGTTCGGGCCACAACATCGGCCTCAGCCAGTGGGGTGCCAAAGCCATGGCCGACAAGGGCTATGACTTTGAAGAGATTCTCCATTTCTATTTTACAGACATCGACATCGACTATCTGGATTAAACTATATACATAATAAGGATTGAAACCATGCTGAAAACAAGCGATTTTAACTATGATCTGCCCGAAGAGCTGATCGCTCAGACCCCGATCGAAAAGCGTGATCATTCGCGTCTGATGGTTCTGGACAGAAAAACCGGCGAGATCAGCCACGAGCATTTCTTTGATATCAAAAAACATCTGCGTGCCGGCGACTGTCTTGTCATCAACGACACCCGTGTTCTGCCTGCCCGCCTTTATGGCATCAAAGAGGGCGGCGGTGCCCATGTAGAGGTTCTGCTGCTCAAGAATATCGAGGGCGATGACTGGGAATGCATCGTCTATCCCGGCCGCCGTCTGAAGGAAGGCGCCGTAGTCTCCTTTGGCGACGGTATCCTCAAGGGTGAGATCATTCGTGTCCTGCCCGACGGCAACCGCATTGTCCGCTTCATGTATGAAGGCATTTTCCTCGAACTGCTGGAAAAGATCGGCACCATGCCGCTGCCTCCCTATATTACCGAGCGCCTGGACGACGGTGAGCGCTACCAGACCGTATATTCCCGTGAAAACGGTTCGGCTGCAGCCCCCACAGCCGGTCTGCACTTTACCCGTGATCTGCTGCGTGAGATCGAAGAGATGGGTGTGGATGTTGTTCATGTTACCCTCCATGTCGGCTTGGGTACATTCCGCCCTGTCAAGGAAGAGAACATCACCGACCATCTGATGCACACCGAAAGCTATAATGTTACCGAAGAAGCAGCCGCCCGTATCAATGCTGCCAAAGCACGCGGCGGTAGGGTCATTGCTGTCGGCACCACCTCCTGCCGTACGCTGGAAAGTGTCGGCGACGAACAGGGCATCGTACACAGCGGCAGCGGCGATACCAGCATTTTCATCTATCCCGGCTACACCTTTAAGGTACTGGATGGCCTGATCACCAACTTCCATCTGCCCGAAAGCACACTGATCATGCTGGTTTCTGCTTTTTCCAGCCGAGAGCATGTACTCCATGCCTATGAGACTGCCGTGCAGGAGCGCTACCGCTTCTTCAGCTTCGGCGACGCTATGCTGCTGCTGTAAGCCATGGGCGATTCTTTCATTCTTTATCTGCTGCTTATCTTTGCTGCTGTATCCTGTGTTGTTACCCTGATCCTGCTCTCGCGTATGGGCACTTTACAGGGCCGTCTGGAGCGGCTTGAAAAACAGGGAAGTGCCGGCGAAGCGCTGGTTTCCCGTCAGGATCTTCTGATCGATGCTGTGCAGCATACAATGGACGGCATCCGTTCCGATCTGACCTCAGCCAATCTGCAGACCGACCAGAAGCTGGATTTCATGCGCCGCGGGCTGGAAAGCGCGCTGACGCAGATCCGCCGCGAAAATCTTACCCAGATCCAGGAGATCCGTACGACGGTTGACGAAAAGCTGCAGGATATGCTGGAAAAGAAACTGAGCGACTCCTTTGCGCAGGTCTCCCAGCAGCTGGAGCAGGTTTATAAAGGCCTTGGTGAGATGCAGACGCTGGCCTCGGGGGTCGGCGATCTGAAGCGCGTATTGTCCAATGTCAAAACCCGCGGCATCCTGGGCGAGATCCAGCTGGGTGCCATTCTTGAACAGATGCTCTCTCCCGAACAGTATGCCACCAATGTGGCGGTGAAAAAGGGGAGCGCTGCCAATGTCGAGTTTGCCATTAAGCTGCCCGGCGGCAACGATGGCCCCGTATGGCTGCCCATCGACTCCAAGTTTCCCCTTGATGCTTACGAAAAGCTGCTGGATGCGCAGGAGAAAGTCGATATGCCGGCAGTTGATCAGGCTTCCAAAGAGCTGCGTGCACGTATTCGCGGCTTTGCCAAAGATATCCACGATAAATATATCGCGCCGCCCGAAACCACCGATTTTGCCATTATGTTTCTGCCGTCGGAAGGCCTGTATGCCGAAGCTGTACGTATTGGCATGATCGAGCAGCTGCAGCGGGAGTTCAAGGTTTCGATTGCAGGCCCCACTACCATGGGCGCCCTGCTCAACAGCCTGCAGATGGGCTTCCGTACACTGGCCATTCAAAAGCGCTCGGGTGAAGTCTGGCAGGTGCTCAGCGCGGTCAAAACAGAGTTTGATACCTTTGGCACCGTTTTGGAAGCCACACAGAAACGCATCCTGCAGGCCAACGACGAACTGGACAAATTGGTCGGTGTTCGTACCCGCAAGATCCAGAATACCCTTAGAAATGTTCAAACCCTCTCGGATGAGAGTCAAGACCCACGTTTGGAGGACTATATAAATCATGTTTAAAGTATTATCGACCGAAGGTGCTGCCCGCCGCGGTGTATATACCACACCTCATGGTGAGATCCAGACCCCTGTTTTTATGAATGTCGGCACACAGGCCGCCATCAAAGGTGCGCTGGCCACCGAAGATCTGGAGCGCATCAACTGCCAGGTCCTGCTGTGTAACACCTACCATCTGCATCTTCGCCCCACCGATGAAGTCGTCCACAAGATGGGCGGCCTGCATAAGTTCGCTTCCTGGGAGCGCCCCATCCTGACCGACAGCGGCGGATTCCAGGTCTTCTCGCTGGCCAAGCTGCGCAACATCAAGGAAGAAGGCGTTACCTTCAGCGCACACACCGACGGCCACAAGATCTTCATGGGTCCTGAAGAGAGCATGAAGATCCAGTGGGGTCTGGGCTCGGATATTGTCATGGCCTTTGACGAGTGTATCGAGAACCCTTCGCCCTACGATTATGTCAGAAAGTCCTGCGACCGTACCGTTCGCTGGCTGGAACGCTGCAAAGCAGCCATGGAAGAACTGAAAAAGCGTGAAGATACCGTCAATCCCGGTCAGGATCTGTGGGGTATCAACCAGGGCGGTACCTACCACGATATCCGTATCGACCATATGCGCCGTATTGCCGAGCTCGATCTGCCCGGTTACGCCATTGGCGGTCTGGCTGTTGGCGAGACAGCCGAAGAGATGTATAGCGTCATCGATGCAGTTGCACCCGAAATGCCCTTTGACAAGCCTCGCTATCTGATGGGTGTCGGCACACCGGTCAACATTCTGGAAGCCGTATCCCGCGGCGTCGATTTCTTCGACTGCGTTATGCCTGCCAGAAATGCCCGCCATGGCCACCTGTTTACTTCGCAGGGCATTCTGAACATCAACAATGCCAAGTATATCACCGACGACCGTCCCATCGATGAGCATTGCGACTGTCCGGCCTGCCGACGTTATTCCAGATCCTATATCCGTCATCTGATGCGTTCGGGCGAAATGCTGGGCATGCGTCTGGCGGTTATGCATAATCTGTATTTCTACAACAACCTGATGACCGAGATCCGTGCACATCTGGATGCAGGCACCTTCACAGCTTGGAAAAACCAGCAGGTAGAGATCCTTGGCAGAAGAATTTAGAAAAATTAGGTTGTATTCTCAGAGATAAAAAGATATAATACTTCGTATACAAAACATTTAGGAGGTTCTTTTATGAACGGAACAATGGGCTTTGTCGTATGGCTCGTCATCATGGTTGCTTTCATGTATTTCATGGTTTACCGTCCCCAGAAGAAGCAGGAGAATGCAGCTAAGGTTCTGCGCAACAGCCTGACACCCGGTGATACCATCGAAACCATCGGCGGCTTTACAGGCCGTATCGTCAGCATCAAGGATGAGGATGTTGTTTTCGAGACCGGCGCCGACAAGACCAAGCTGGTCGTTAAGAAGTGGGGCATTCGCAGCCGCACCCCCGCCGACGAGCAGTAATTAAAAACAAAACCTTCTGCATATATATCTTCCAACAGATATCATGCAGGAGGTTTTTTGTTATGCAGAAAAAAGACAATCAGAAGGTGGACGGCCTGGGTGTGTCCGACCTCAAAGCGCTGGGAATAGGCACAATTGCAGGGGTTGCTGCACTGTGTCTTGGCTGCCTGCTTTTCGCCGCCCTCATGCTTTATGGCCTGCTGCCTGCAAAAATGCTATCGTTGTATGCCGGTATTATAATGACCCTGTCCGGAGTCGCAGCTTCCATGGTCATAGGTTCCCGTGGCCGAATGCTCTTTTTTGTCCCTGCTGCACTGCTTCTGCTTCTTGGCAGCAGCTATGTGCTTGGACAGCTGATTTTCGGCGGCAGTTTCTGGCAGGGCCGCGCCGCCCTTCTCCTGACAGCACAGCTATTCGGTCTCTCGCTGGGCAGCGCATGGATGAATCTGCGATAGGGTTCTGTTATGCGGATTTACTTTATTCAAGCGAGACAGCTGCTTGCCGCCCTTGTTTTGACAATTATGCTGCTCTTGGGTATAATCAATCTGTGCCTGTTTTCCAAGCCACTGTCGGAAGATGTATTCTATGCCGGCATCACCATGCCTTCTGTTCTGATCGATCCCGGGCACGGTGGCCTTGATGGCGGTGCATCCAGCCCCGGCGGTTTGATCGAGGCGCCGCTCAATCTGGATATCTCTTTGCGGCTGCGTGATCTGTTCGCCTTCATCGGAATCCAATCGGTTCTGACACGGGAAGATGACCGATCACTCGGCTACAGGGAAGAGCTGTCGATCCGGGAAAACAAACGGGCCGATCTGAATGCCCGGCTTGCCTGTAGCCAAAGTTATCCCGAACAGCCATTTCTCAGTATTCATCTGAACAAATATGTACAGCCGGAATATAAAGGTGCGCAGGTTTTTTATTCACCCAATCATGCTGAATCCTTGACATTGGCCTCCTGTTTGCAGGAAGCTCTGCGTAAAGGTCTTGACCCTTCAAATGATCGACGGGCCAAACTGACACCGGAAAATGTTTATCTGATGCAGCATATCGCAGCACCGGCTGTGACCATCGAATGCGGATTTCTTTCCAATCCCGAAGAAACCGCAATGCTGCGTACACCTGAATATCGAAAGAAAATTGCCGCTTCCATTTGCTGCGGCTATACAGAATATCTGAAAGAAAGAGGTTTGTAAAAATGCCTCCCAAGAAAAAAACCGTTTATCTCTGCACCGAATGCGGCTATGATTCTCCCAAGTGGATGGGTAAATGTCCGGCATGCGGCGCTTGGAATACCATGGTTGAAGAAACCGTTAGACCCGAAGTTTCTACCGGCGGTGTATTGGATACAGCCTTTCGCAAAGGCAGCACCCGTCCGATGCGTCTGTCGGAAGTCAGCGAAGACGGCGAAGCACGTACCCTGACCGACATTCCCGAGCTTGATCGCGTGCTGGGCGGCGGTGTTGTCAAAGGGTCTCTTGTGCTGATCAGCGGCGAGCCCGGCATTGGCAAATCGACCCTACTGCTGCAGACCTGCCAGAATCTCTGCAAGGAAAACATTGTTCTTTATGTCACAGGTGAAGAATCGCTTTCGCAGATCAAAATGCGTGCCACACGTCTGGGCATCAATCGCGATAATCTCTATGTGCTGCCCGAAACCGATCTCGACAGCATCCTTCAGCAGGCCGATAAGCTTTCCCCGCAATTCGTCTTTGTCGACTCGATTCAGACCATGTATGATCCGCAGGTCACCTCGGCGCCCGGCAGCATCAGCCAGGTTCGTGAATGCACCATGAAGCTGATGCAGTATGCCAAGGGGAAAGGGGTATCGGTCGTTCTGGTCGGCCATATCAACAAAGATGGCAATATCGCAGGCCCCAAGATCCTGGAACATATGGTGGATACCGTTCTGTCTTTTGAAGGCGAAAAGCACAATTCCTATCGTATGCTGCGTGCCTCCAAGAACCGCTTCGGCTCGACCAATGAGATCGGTCTGTTTGAAATGACCGGAGACGGCCTGATCGATGTGCCCAATCCTTCTGCGGCGCTGCTTTCCGGCCGTCCGCTCAATACCAGCGGCAGCTGCGTTGTTGCTACAATCGAGGGCACACGACCCATCCTGTCGGAGATCCAGGGCCTGGTCACCAAGTCGGCCTATGGCTCGGCACGCCGCACATCGGCTGGCCTTGACTACAACCGCGCAGTGCTTCTGCTGGCCATTCTGGAAAAGCGAGCCGGCTTTATGCTGGGTGCTTTTGACGCTTATATCAACGTTGTCGGCGGTCTTAATCTGGATGAGCCTGCCGTTGATCTAGGCGTCATGCTGGCCATCGCCTCCAGCTATCTCGATCGTCCCATCCGTCATGATCTGGCCGTCTTCGGTGAAGTGGGCCTGGCAGGGGAGATGCGTGCGGTCAGCAATGCTTCCCAGCGTATCAATGAGCTGGCGCGCCTGGGCTTCAAATACTGTATCCTTCCCAAGGCTTCGGCAGAGTCGGTCAAAGCGCCTGCAGACCTCCGCCTGATTCCCGTAAGCGACATCAAAGAAGCCATTAAAGCCTGCTTTGAAATCGATCAATAAAAGAAAAATCAAGCAGCCGTAGATTTTACGGCTGCTTTTCTTTTGCGGATAATACAGCCGTTATCCGCCATACTAAAGGCGCAGGAGGTGAATTGCCATCAAAAAGACCTTATTGATCCTGTCCACTGCGCTGATTGTTGGAGCAATATACTTAAACAGCCCTTATAAGGCAATAAAAGATCGGCCGCTCTGCATCGTTCATATGGCAGAAAAAACAGCGGTTACCGATTATGTAACACTAAAGGGAACGATTGTCGAGCGGTGCCGCCGGGACCTGTATCCGAAATCTTTATCCCGCATTCAGGAAATATATGTATCGCCGGGTGAATCTGTTGCAAAAGGGCAGGTTATGATGCGTCTGCAAACGCAAGGGGAAGAAGCGGCATTGTCTGTGTTTTATGCGGAATTACAGGAACAGCTGCAGACAATCGATGAAACATGGCTTCCTAATCCCGGTTTGCCTTCGGTTCCTGTGCCGGTGGGAACGGTATATGATCTGATCAGTCCGATCGATGGCACCATTATGGAAATCAACGGCAAAGCAGGGGAGTGTGTATCCGGAGTTTTTCCCTGTATCACGGTATCCGACCTGAATCAATTGGGTGTTTCTGCTGAAGTCAGTGAAGAAAACTGCCATCTATTAAAGAAAGGCATGGAATGCCGTATCAGCGTGCCCTCTGCCGGATCAGCAACCTATCATGGATATCTTTCCGGTATTGCACCTTTTGCAGCCACAGCGTCGATTTTAGAGCAAAATACAGGGGTTCATGTTGCCGTTGAAGCTGAGATCTCAGACCCTGTGGCAAATCTTCGTCCCGGGTATTCGGCAGATATGCAGATTCGTACCGGCCCGGCAGAACAGGCTATCATTGTTCCGTACCATTGCGTAGCACAGGACGAAAAGGGAGAGTATATTTTGTACATCGCCGAAGATCGTACGCTTGTTCGCTCCGATGTGCAAACAGGAAGAGAATTGGTTAACGGTCTTGAAATACTGTCAGGTCTTACAGAGGGACAGGGCATTATCGAAAATCCGGAACAGTATAAGGCCGGAGAGCAGGTGAGATTATCATGAGGTTACGGGATATCCTCCGCTTCTCATTTGAAAACATCCTGCGGGGCGGCCGCAAAGCGGTTTTGTCTGTACTGGCCATCGCTGTAGGTATTTTTTCTGTCTGTCTGATCTCCGGTGCAGGCACGCTGGCTTCATCCGAGATTGAAGCCAGAATCACCGAAACCGGCCTCGGGGGAATCACTGTTTTCCCATCCAAAACAGGGGAGAGCACGATTTCCAAAGCACAGCTCGACGCTCTGACCCATGAGATCGATGGACTTCGTGCAGTAACACCGTTTACCATTCAAAATGCCGCATTGATCCATCGTGGAAAACAGCGATCGGTGGCACTGATCGGCGTAAATCCGGCGATATCCGAGGTTTTTACACTCCGGCTTCTGCATGGGCGCCTGTTTTCCGAAGCGGATATGGCAGCCGACAGCGCTTATTTGCTGATCGATACCCGTATGGCTGATCTTCTGTATGCCCGGGAGAATGTTGTAGGGAAGTCCTTGCAGTTGAATATCGAAGGGAGAACCTTGCGCGCAGAGATCATTGGTGTCATCGCATCACAGAAGGAAGGGCTGGAAGGTATGCTGGGCGTCAGCCTGCCGAATCTGATCTATGTTCCATACACCTTGCTGGACTCCATAGCCGGCAGCACACAGACCGAGCAGATCGCCCTCAGCTGTTTCGCTGAAGCAGATCCGGAAACCACGGCCGAAGCGGTGGTTCGATATCTGCATCTTTCCAACCATACAAAATACAAGTATGAAAATCTGAACCGTTATATTT
>JAFQKM010000131.1 GCA_017396925.1 Clostridia bacterium | reverse complement strand
GTCCAGAACGGTGGTGGCGTCCAGATGGGCGAAGGTAGTGGCGGGGGCGGGGTCGGTAAGGTCGTCGGCAGGGACGTAAACGGCCTGGACCGATGTGATCGAGCCGCGCTTGGTGGAGGTGATACGCTCCTGCAGGGCGCCCATCTCGGTGGCCAGTGTGGGCTGATAACCTACGGCCGAGGGCATACGACCCAGCAGCGCCGATACCTCAGAGCCGGCCTGGGTGAAACGGAAGATATTGTCGATAAAGAGCAGAACGTCCTGACCCTCGCGGTCGCGGAAGTATTCGGCCATGGTCAGGCCGGACAGACCGACGCGCATACGGGCTCCGGGGGGTTCGTTCATCTGACCGTAGACCAGTGCGGTCTTGCCAAGAACGCCCGATTCCTTCATTTCATTATACAGGTCGTTGCCTTCACGGGTACGCTCGCCGACGCCGGTGAAGACCGAAATGCCGCCGTGCTGCTTGGCAACGTTGTTGATCAGCTCCATGATCAGAACCGTCTTGCCGACGCCTGCGCCGCCGAACAGACCGATCTTACCGCCCTTGGCATAAGGGCAGATCAGGTCGACGACCTTGATACCGGTCTCGAGGATCTCGGTTGTGGATTCCTGCTCTTCATAGGAAGGTGCGGGACGGTGGATGGGCCAGCGCTCTTCGGTCTCGGGTGCGGGCTGGTTGTCGACCGGCTCGCCCAGAAGGTTAAAGATACGGCCCAGTGTGCCGGGGCCGACGGGGACGCTGATGGAAGCGCCTGTATCAACGGCCTTGGCGCCGCGGACAAGACCGTCGGTGCTGCTCATGGCGATGCAGCGAACCAGATTGTCGCCGATATGCTGTGCGACTTCGACGGTCAGTTTATGTTCGCCCAATTCAATTTCAATGGCGTTCAGCAGTGCAGGCAGCTCGCCGTCTTCGAAGCGAATGTCGAGAACGGGGCCGATGACCTGTACAACTGTACCAACATGCTTTTCCTGCATGGGCTTTCCTCCTTACTGTGCTTCGGCGCCGGCAACGATCTCGGTGAGTTCCTGGGTGATCGCGCCCTGGCGTGCACGGTTGTATTTTAGGCTGAGGTCTTCGATCATCTCGCCGGCATTCTTGCTGGCGGCGTCCATGGCATTGCGGCGGGCAGCCAGCTCGCTGGCAAGGCTTTCGCATACGCCGCCATAGACCATACCGGTGACAAACCCGGGGATCAGGTTGTCGAACAACACTGCGGGCGCCGGTTCGTAGATGGTCAGAGGCTGACGCTCGTCCTTCTTCTCCAGCGTCGACGGCTCGACGGGGAGCACGGTCAGGCACATGGGGCTCTGGGAGAGCATCGAAATAAAGCTGGTATAGACCAGTTCGACCTTATCAAAGGTACCGGCCAGATATTCGCGGCAGATCAGATCGGCCATGGCTTCGGCATGAGAACCGGTGATGTCCTCGACCAGCATGAACTCTTCTGTGAGGATCTCGGCGCCCTTCTTCTTGAAGTGCTCGACGGCCTTCTTGCCGATGGGCAGGAAGCAGGCCTCGCCGAAATCGGGGCACTCGGCCGCGGTCAGCTTGAAAATATTGCTGTTGTAACCGCCGGCCAGACCTCTGTCACCGGCGATGACGATATAACATGTCTTTTTAACCTCTCTCTTCTGCATGAAGGGAGATTCAACATCGCTGCCGGCTGCGGCGGCAATGTCGCAAAGGGACTTATAAAGCAAGTCGAAGTAAGGGCGGCTGTTCTCTGCCCTTTCCTTGGCTCTGCGCAGCTTCGAAGAGGCAACCAGCTCCATAGCTTTGGTGATCTGCATGGTGCTTTGTACACTTTTGATGCGCAGCTTGATATCCTTCATGGATGCTCCTGCCATATCTTCTTCTCACCTGCCCCTTTATTTGTTGCCTGCAAGGAAGATTGCAGTAAAGTCGGTCAGAGCCTTGTCCAGCTTTTCGGCTGTTTCGGCGCTCAGATCCTTGGTCTCGCGGATGGCGTCGAGGACTTCGGCGCCGCTGGCGCGCATATAGTCATACAGCTCGGCTTCATAGCGCTTGACCTGATCAACGGGAACCTCGGTCAGGAAGTTCTTGGTGGCTGCATAGATGATGCAGACCTGCAGTTCGACGTCGACAGGCGAATTGCGGTCCTGCTTGAGGACTTCAACGATACGCTCGCCCTGGGCCAGACGGGCCTTGGTGTCGGCGTCCAGATCGGAACCGAACTGTGCGAAGGACTGCAGCTCTCTGTACTGAGAGTAGATCAGCTTCAGCGAACCGGCAACCTTCTTCATGGCCTTGATCTGGGCCGAACCGCCGACGCGGGAAACCGAGATACCGGGGTTAACGGCCGGCATAACGCCCGAATGGAAGAGCTCTTCCTCCAGGTAGATCTGGCCGTCGGTGATCGAAATGACGTTGGTGGGGATGTAGGCCGAAACGTCGCCTGCCTGGGTCTCGATGATGGGCAGCGCGGTGATCGAACCGCCGCCATACTCGGGGGCCAGTCGGGCTGCACGCTCCAGCAGACGGGAGTGCAGATAGAAGACGTCGCCGGGGAAAGCCTCACGTCCGGGAGGACGGCGGATCAGCAGCGACAGTGCGCGGTAGGCAACGGCGTGCTTGGACAGGTCGTCGTAGATGATCAGGACGTCCTTGCCCTGGGCCATGAAGTATTCGGCCATGGCACAGCCGGAATAGGGGGCGATGTACTGCAGCGGCGCCAGCTCGGAAGCCGAAGCCGAAACGACGGTGGTGTATTCCATGGCGCCGGCCTTGTCGAGGGTCTCAACCAGCTGTGCAACGGTCGAGTTCTTCTGACCGATGGCGACATAGATGCAGAGGCAGTCCTTGCCCTTCTGGTTGATGATGGTATCGGTGGCGATGACCGTCTTACCGGTCTGACGGTCGCCGATGATCAGCTCGCGCTGGCCGCGGCCGATGGGGATCATCGAGTCGATGGCCTTGATACCGGTCTGCAGAGGAACGCTTACGCTCTTTCTCTCGATGATGCCGGGGGCCTGGGATTCGATGGGACGGGTCTGTGTGGTGTTGATGGGGCCCTTGCCGTCGATGGGCTGGCCCAGTGCGTTAACGACGCGGCCGATCATGGCCTCGCCGACGGGCACGCTGATAACGCGGCCGGTACGCTTGACGATGTCGCCTTCCTTGATGCCGGCGTCGGTGCCCAGCATAACGATCGAGACGACCTTTTCTTCCAGGTTCAGCGCCATGCCGAACTCGCCATTGGAGAACTCGACCAGCTCGTTGGCCATGCAGTTGTCCAGGCCGTGGGCCTTGGCAATACCGTCGCCGACCAGGATGATGGTACCGGTCTCGCTCTGCTCGATGGCGTTTTTATAATTTTTGATCTGTGCTTTAATGATACTGCTGATTTCATCAGGACGCAGTTGCATTAGCTCACCTGCTTTCTCTCCATGCCGCCCGGAATGCGTGCGGTGCGGCACAGGGGTATTTGACGTAAACGGTTTGAAGCAAACCGAAAAATGCGTTTGGGTTTAGGCTTTTGCGCCAAACAGTGCGGCACGGATGCCGTCCAGACGGGACTTGACGCTGCCGTCCAGGCGCTCGCCTTCCATTTCCAGGCGGACGCCGCCCAGCATGGAACGATCGATGCGGCACTGCAGTTCGACCGTCTTGCCCAGGGTCTTTTCCAGCTTTTCACGAAGCTTGCCCTGCAGCTCGTCATCCAGTTCGATGACGGTATAAGCAACAACGGTCACGATGCCATGGGCTTTGTTATAAAGCTTCTGGTATTCCTCGCGGCAGGCGAAGATCTCTTCAAAGGTGCCGTTTTCCACCAGGATCGACAGAAAGTTGAGCACATATTCGTGAATCTTGCCGCTGAAGCTTTCACCGAGGATCTCCAGTCGCTTGGACTTTTTCAGGGTGGGGGTCATCATCAGGCGCACATAATCGGGATCTTCCCGCAGTGCCTCACACAGCACCTTAAGCTGTGCGCCGATGGTCTCGTCCAGGCCCTCTTCACGGGCCAGCTGGAAGAGCGCGCCGCCGTAGGCCTTGCCGATCTCGGTCATGCGTCGTCACCTACCGCTGCAATAAAGTCCTCGATCAAAGCCTTGTGGTCCTCGGGACGGATCTCCTTCTCAACGACCTTTTCAGCGATATCCAGAGCCATCTGGGAAATGTCGTTCTTGATCTCGTTCATCGCCTTGACGCGTTCGCGGGCGATGTCGTCGTCGGCCTTTTTCAGCAGAGCCTGTGCCTGCTTCTGGGCCTCCTGTACGATCTCGTCGCCCTGCTTGCCGGCACGCTCGGTGGCGGTGCGGACAATGCGGGAAGCCTCTTCATTGGCAGTGAGCAGCTTTTCCGAATATTCGGCCTTGTCGTGCTCGGCGCTCTGCTTGGCTTCCTCGGCGGCTGTATACAGCTCGCCGACCTCATTCTGACGCTGGGCAATGATCTTCTGTACGGGATCAAACAGCAATTTCTTGAACAGGAGCATCTGGATGAGCAGATTGCAGATCTGCGCGATGAATGTCCAGCCATTGAATGATACAAGTGCTTGATACATTTCTAATTACTCCTTCTGTGTATGTCTTTCAGTGTCTGACGGGTTTCTTTCCGTACAGATTAGAGCATACCCAGGAACATGCCGGGTGCAACGAAGATGAGCAGCAGGCCGGTAACGAAACCGTAAATACCGGTTGTCTCTGCGCAGGCGATACCGAGCAGCATGCTCGATGTGATTTCGCCCTTCATCTCGGGCTGACGTGCAATAGCCTCCAGGGCCTTACCGGCGGCATAACCTTCACCGATACCGGGGCCGATACCTGCGATCAGGGCCAGACCAGCGCCGATTGCGCAGCCCATCAGAACGATTGCTCTTTCCATCATGATTGATTTCCTCCTAAATTTTTTGTCTTGTTTGTTTTGTAAATAAAGATAGGTGCATAAATTGTTTGGCTTTACTCTGTCGCCGTCGAAATATACATCATACTCAGCATACCCCAAATGACTTCGTCATTTGAGGACCCCACACATTGAATAGATTTTCGCCAAATGAATTGCCGAAAATCAAACGCCGAATTGTCGGCGCCGTGCAGAAGCACGGTTCGGGATGTGCGGTGTTTTTGCTTTTAATCCGTTGCTGTCGAAATATACATCATACTCAGCATACAGAATATAAATGCCTGCATAAAGCCGGTTCCCCATACGGCCTTGCCGTCCGGGGCCCCCTTTTCATTGCATAGATTTCCGGCAAATGAATTGCCGAAAATCGTGCGCCGCCATTCTAACCGGCGGCGTGGTTCGGCATTCGCTTTACTCTGTCGCCGTCGAGATATACATCATACTCAGCATACAGAAGATAAATGCCTGCATAAAGCTGCCGAACCAGTCGAAGTAGAGCGACAGGACCGAAGGTACACCGACCGTCAGGAAGGGTACACCGGCCAGGATCTCGCCCAGGAAGCCGGGCAGCCAGCCGAACAGCGCCTGATTGGCCACCGTCAGCGCGCCATAGACCAGTGTTGTGATAACGCCGCCCGATACGATGTTGCCGAAATGACGGAAGGCCATCGAGATGGGGGTAAAGACTTCGCCGAGCACATTGAAGGGAGCCATCAGGAAGATGGGGTCACAGAAGCCCTTCATATAGCCGCCGAGGCCGTTGGTCCTGAGCTTGAAGTAGGTGATCTGGACGAAGACGACAATGGCCCAGGCCATGGTCGTTGAAATATCGCCGGTGGGCGCCCAGAGGCCCAGCAGCGACGACAGGCTCGAAAAGATCGAGAGACCGAAGATGGCGGAAATGAAGGGCACGTAATGCATCCATTTCTCACCCATGTTTTCGCGGACAAGATTCTCGGCCATCATGACGATCTTTTCTGCAACTGCCTGCTTTTTGCTGATGTCTCTGACCTTCAGATCACGGGTCAGCCACCAGCACAGGCCGGTCAGCACAATCATGACGAGCCAGGTATTGACCAGGGTCTCAGAGATCTTGATGCCGCCCAGTACCGGGATCGTAAATAATATTTTCGCACCGGTTACCGAAATATCCACTAACCATTTCCTCCTTTCTTACGAAGATCTGCTCTGAACAGAGGCATGACCAGAATGGTCAGTCTGGGGAAAAAGAGGCTGATGGCTGCCATGATCCAGTTGACGCCTGGGACGATGATCGCCAGGACGGTGGCAAAGATGGTCAGCATCATGCGGAACTGATAAGAGGCCTGCATGCGCCGCTTGGCGCTCAGCTGATCGGGTTCACTCGCCACCTTCTGGACCGTGATGCCCATCAGGATAAAGTTCAGAATGGCGACAGCCCCTCCCCAGAGGCCGCCGATAAAGACCGATAGATCATAATCAAAAAATACTGCCCAGACGATTTGTACAAGCGCACTGAGCAGCACCGTGCCGGCCGCGATATATCCGGCTTCTTTTTTTACAACATCGCTCATCGATCACCCTTCCTTTCTTCCACATCCTCTTCCGTGTAAAGATTTCTGCTGCTGCGGCGCACCATCGATTGGGCAAAGGTCATAAAACAGGAAATGCCCGAGACCATGCCGAACAATACGCCGACCAGGATCACCCAGCTGCCCAGCCCGAACTTCTGGCTGAGGCGCAGGGCGCCCATGGTACAGAAAATCATGGGAAAGCAAATGGAAAATCCAAGCTGGGTCAGATGACCGATATTCTGCATCACGGCCTTGCGTGTTGCCTTGGACAGTGCCTTCACCTCCCCTTGCACGGGTCGCCTATCCATCGTCAAAGTGGATAAACAATCTATCTATTATTCTACTCGTTTTTCACATATTTGTCACTAACTATTTTCTAAAATTTTCTGTTCCTTTTTCGTTTTTCTTCGATATTTCTCCCTTGAAGAAAACTTTGTTAAAAATAATTTTTTGCAGCGAAATAAAATACCGCTTTACGCCCCTGCTTCATTTTAAAGCATTCCTTAACAATCCCTTAACGCCCGAAAAACAAAACAGCCCTGCCGTATATTGCGGCAGGGCTGCATGGGTCTGACTTTGAAAATCAGCTTTTATTTACTTCAGGTTGAACCAAGCGTTCAGGCCGGGATACTCGGCAACTTCACCCAGCTCTTCCTCGATGCGGAGCAGCTGATTGTACTTGGCAACGCGGTCTGTACGGCTGGGAGCACCGGTCTTGATCTGGCCGGCGTTCAGAGCGACCGACAGGTCAGCGATTGTGGTGTCTTCTGTCTCGCCGGAGCGGTGGGAGATAACAGCTGTGTAGCCGGCGCGGTTAGCCATCTTGATGGCGTTCAGGGTCTCGGTCAGAGTACCGATCTGGTTGACCTTGATCAGGATGGAGTTAGCAACGCCCAGCTCGATGCCCTTGGACAGGCGAGCTGTGTTGGTAACGAACAGGTCGTCGCCGACCAGCTGGATCTTCTTGCCCAGAGCGTCGGTCAGCATCTTCCAGCCTTCCCAGTCCTCTTCGGCCATACCGTCTTCCAGAGAGATGATGGGATACTTCTCGGCGAAGTTCTTCCACATCTTAACCAGCTGCTGGCGTGTCATCTTCTTGCCGCTCTTGGGCTGGATGTAGCACTGCTGCTCGTCGTTCCACCACTCGGAGGAAGCAGCGTCGATGGCGATCTTGAAGTCTTCGCCGGGCTTGTAGCCGGCCTTCTCGATGGCTTCAACGATAACCTTCAGAGCATCCTCGTCCTTCTTCAGGTTGGGAGCGTAGCCACCCTCGTCGCCGACGCCGGCAGCGGGTGTGCCGTTGGCCTTCAGAACGCCCTTCAGGGTGTGGAAGACCTCTGCGCACATACGCAGAGCTTCTCTGAAGGATGTAGCGCCGACAGGCATGACCATGAACTCCTGGATCTCAACGTTGTTTGTGGCATGAGCGCCGCCGTTGAGGATGTTCATCATGGGAACGGGCAGTGTGTAGGCGTTGCAGCCGCCGACATAGTTGTACAGGGTTGTGCCCAGAGCTTCGCAGGCAGCCTTGGCAACAGCCAGGGATGCACCCAGGATAGCGTTGGCGCCCAGACGCTCCTTGTTGGGTGTGCCGTCCAGCTCGATCATAGCCTTATCGATCTCGATCTGATCGAGGGCGTTCATGCCGATCAGCAGGTCAGCGATCTCGGTGTTGACAGCCTCAACAGCCTTCAGAACGCCCTTGCCCAGGTAACGGCTCTTGTCGCCGTCACGCAGCTCGCAGGCTTCGAAGATACCTGTGGAAGCGCCCGAAGGAACAGCAGCGCGGCCGCAGTATGTCTGCATACCGTCATCAACGTAAACTTCGACTTCAACTGTGGGATTGCCACGGCTGTCCATGACCTCACGGCCCAGAACGTCAACGATCTCGATTAACTTTTTCATGTTCGTGATTCTCCTTGATATTTATAAAGATAAAGATAATAAAATCTTGCGATTTCATTGAAAAAGCTTCGGTTAAAAAGCATTTTTCATAAAATTGTTTCGAGGGTCAGATATTTACTTCAGCAGGCTGACGCCGGTGATCTCGGCAGGCTGTTCGAGGCCCAGCAGCTCCAGCATGGTGGGCGCCAGGTCGCACAGCTTACCGTCGTGCAGCTGTCTGTCGCTGCCGACCAGAATAACGGGAACCAGTGCTGTGGTGTGTGCGGTAAAGGGCTTGCCCTCTTCGTCGACCATCTTGTCGGCATTGCCGTGGTCGGCGGTGATCAGGGCCTTGCCGCCCATCTTTTCGATGGAAGCGACCAGACGGCCGACGCAGGTATCGACGGTCTCGACGGCCTTGACGGCTGCATCGAAGACGCCGGTATGGCCGACCATATCGCAGTTGGCCAGATTGAGGATGACAACATCATACTTGCCGCTCTCGATGGCTTCGCAGCATTTGTCGGTGACCTCTACGGCGCTCATCTCGGGCTGCAGGTCGTAGGTTGCAACCTTGGGAGAAGCGACCAGGATGCGGTCTTCGCCCTCGAAGGAACGCTCTTCGCCGCCGTTGAAGAAGAAGGTGACGTGGGCGTACTTCTCGGTCTCGGCAATGCGCAGCTGGGTCAGGCCCTTGGCAGCGATATACTCGCCGAGGATGTTGGTCAGCACCTGAGGCTTGAAGGCGATGTGGACATTGGGCATGGAAGCATCGTACTGTGTGAAGCAGACGTAGTAGGGCAGGACCATGCCGCCCTCACGCTCGAAGCCCGAGAAATCGGGATCGACCAGTGTGCGTGTGATCTCACGGGCGCGGTCGGGACGGAAGTTATAGAAAACAACGCTGTCGCGATGCTCGATTCTTGCATCCTCCAGGCAGACGACCGGCTTGACGAACTCGTCGGTGACGCCTTCGGCATAGGAAGCCTCGACGGCAGCAACGGGATCGGCATTCTTAACGCCTTCGCCCTTGACCAGTGCCTTATAGGCCAGCTCGACGCGGTCCCAGCGATTGTCGCGGTCCATGGCGTAGAAACGGCCCTGAACGGTGGCGATCTTGCAGGCCTTGCCCTCGATGTGGGCGGTCAGCTGACGGACAAAGTCGGCACCCGACATGGGGGGAACGTCGCGGCCGTCCAGGAAGCAGTGAACATAGCTCTGGACACCGGCAGCCTCGCACATGTCGATCAGTGCAAACAGGTGGGTGATGTGGCTGTGAACGCCGCCGCTGGACAGCAGGCCGTAGAGATGTACGCGGCCGCCGTTCTTCTTGGCGTTCTCGATGGCAGCGACCAGTTCGGGGTTCTGCTGGAACTCGCCGTCCTGGATCGACTTGGTGATGCGGGTCAGCTCCTGATAAACGACGCGGCCTGCGCCGATATTGGTATGACCGACCTCGCTGTTGCCCATCTGGCCCTCAGGCAGACCGACGGCCATGCCCGAGCATTCCAGCTTGGCATTGGGGCAAGCTGCCAGCAGCTTGTCCATATTGGGTGTGGCAGCCGCATGGATCGCGTCGCCGCAGCCCTGATCTCCGCAGCCGTAGCCGTCGAGGATCATTAAAACAAGAGGTTTCTTGTTCATAGGTATATCAGTTTCCTTTCAGCTCCTGCCGGGCAGCTTCGATGATGCCGCCGAGCTTCTCGGTATCGAGGGAAGCGCCGCCGATCAGGCCGCCGTCTACATCGGGCATGGCCAGCAGACCTTCGGCATTCTTCTCGCTCATCGAGCCGCCGTAGAGGATGGATACGCCGCGGGCCGCACGGGCGCCGTAGATGGCGCGCAGGGTCTCGCGAATGGCGCTGCCGACCTCATTGGCCTGCTCGGCGGTGGCGACCTTGCCGGTACCGATGGCCCAGATGGGCTCGTAGGCAATAACCACCTTGCGCAGCTGCTGTGCAGTGATGTCTTTGAGTGCAAACTTCAGCTGCATGCGGATATGATCCAGCGCAGCGTTGTTTTCACGGATGTCCAGGCTCTCACCCAGGCATACAATGGGGCGAAGGCCGGCGTCGAGTGCCGCCTTGACCTTCTTGTTGACGTCGAGATCGGTCTCGCCGAAATACGCACGTCGTTCGGAGTGGCCGATGATGACGTACTTGACGCCCAGATCGGCCAGCATGGCGCAGGAGACTTCGCCGGTATATGCCCCCTTATCGGCAAAGTGGCAGTTCTGCGCACCGATGGCGATGCGTGTGCCGCGGGCGGCCTTGACTGCCGATGCCAGATGTGTGAAGGGCACACACAGCACGACGTCACACCATTTTGCGGCGGCAGCCTTTTCCTTGAGCCGCAGAATATACTCTTTGCACTCGCTGGGAAGCTTATTCATCTTCCAGTTGCCGGCAATAATGGTTTTTCTGTATCTTCTGTTCATGATATCGATTTTCCTGTTCGATTACTTGTCGAGGAGGCAGGCAACGCCGGGCAGCTCTGCGCCTTCCAGGAAGGTGATGGCTGCGCCGCCGCCTGTGGAAACGTGTGTAACACGGTCCTTCAGGCCCAGCTTCTCGATGGCTGCAGCAGAGTCGCCGCCGCCGATGATGGAAACAGCGCCGCTCTCGGCAACTGCCTTGGCAATGCCTTCGGTGCCGTGGGCAAACTTGGGCATTTCGAATACGCCTGCGGGGCCGTTCCAGATAACGGTCTTGGCGCGCTTGATGATCTCGCTGTACTTCTCAACGGTCTTGGGGCCGATGTCCATGCCCATGTAGTCGTCGGGGATCTCGCCGGCGTTGACGGTCATGAAGTTACTGTCGTTGGAGAACTGGTCGGCAATAACGGTGTCGACAGGCAGATAGATCTTTGTGCCCTTGCTCTCGGCGTCCTCGATGATGCCCTTGACCAGGCCGAGGCTCTTGTCATCGCAGATCGAGCTGCCGATGGTGCCGCCCATAGCCTTGAAGAAGGTATAGGCCATACCGCCGACGACCAGGATAGAGTCGCACTTGCCGACGAAGGAGCCGATCAGACCCAGCTTATCGGAAACCTTGGCGCCGCCCATGATGGCAACGAAGGGATGCTCGGGCTCGGCCATAGCCTTGCCCATGACCGAGATCTCCTTCTCCATCAGCAGGCCGCAGACAGCGGGCAGATACTTGGAGATCATGGCTGTGGAAGCATGCTTTCTGTGTGCAGCACCGAAAGCGTCGTTGACATAAATGTCAGCCAGACCAGCCAGATGCTCGGCATACAGTTCGCTGCCGGCCTCTTCGCCTGCGTCAAAGCGCAGATTTTCCAGCATGACAACTTCGCCGGGCTGGATCTCGCTGCACAGACGTGTAGCTTCCTTGCCAACGGTGTCGAAGCTCATCTTGACGGGAACACCCAGCATGTCGGCCAGATGCTTGGCAACGGGTGTCAGGGTATACTTCATCTTTCTTTCGCCCTTGGGCTTGCCCAGGTGCGAGCAGAGGATAACGGAAGCGCCCTGATCCAGCAGATAGCGGATGGTGGGCAGTGCCTCACGGATACGCTTGTCGTTGGTGATGGCGCCGTTGCCATCCTGAGGTACGTTAAAGTCGCAGCGGACCAGGACCTTCTTGCCCTTAACGTCGATGTCCTTAACAGATTTCTTATTGTACTGCATAGAAAATCTCTCTCCCCATAATTATTTTATTGATTATGTTGCTTTTCCTTCGTCTGCATCGGCCGATTTCTGCAGAAAACGGACTGTCGTTACGGGCAACAGACCACTTTCGGCCCAGACACATTCATTATAGACTAAAAAATACGCAGTTTCAAGGCAGATACGCCTTGTTTTGCATCTTTTCTGTAATTTTTTAAGGGATTTATTGAACTTTTTTGAAAAAACAAATACTTTTCGTAATAAAGACGGTTTTTAAACCTGCCGATCATCTTTCTCCCCATAAAATCTTCGATTTTCCGGGGACCCCTTTTCATTCCATAGATTTGCGCCAAATCAATTGCCGCAAATCGGCGCCGAAGGGTCGGCGGCGGGCAGAAGCCCGCTTCAGACCTGACGGTCGTCCAAACCGGTCAGCTGGCCTTCATCCTCTAAACCGGGGAAATCGAGCTGGCGCAAAGCCTCATAGAGTACAACGGCCACCGAGTTGGACAGATTGAGGGAGCGTGCATCCTTCACCATGGGGATGCGGATGCAGTTTTCATAGTTGCGCTCCAGCAGGGCTTCGGGCAGGCCGCGGGATTCCTTGCCGAACATGATATAGTCACCGTCGCGGAACTCGGCCGATGTATGGCGGCGGGGCGCCTTGGTGCTGGCATAGTGGATCCGGGCGCCGGGATTGCGCTGCATGAAATCCTCGAGGTTTTCATACTGGGTGATGTCGACCAGATACCAGTAGTCGAGGCCGGCACGCTTGAGGTGCTTGTCGGTGATCTCGAAACCGAAGGGCTTGATCAGGTGCAGACGGGTATGGGTAGCGCCGCAGGTGCGGGCGATGTTGCCTGTATTGAAATGGATCTCCGGCTCAAAAAGGACGATATTGAGCATGATCTTTCCTCCTGTTTTCTTTTTCCCGACCTCCATCTTAGTCCAAAGCCGCAAATAAAGCAAGAAAAACAGCCTATAGTCCCTGTCAGGAAACCGCTTCGCTGGGTTTCCTTCGACAATCGGTTCCGGCCTGCGGGCCGGTTTCACCGGTTTTCTGCGGAAAACCCGGCGGATTATTGTATTTTTCCCCGGCACATGTCCGTGGAAAAACAAATCAAAAAACAGCCTGTGGATTTTTCCACAGGCTGTCTATCACTTTAACAATTATGTTTTTGCGGCGACATGCGCGGCGCAAAAACACACTGTCCCGCGCGCATCTTCGCAAAGATGCCGCGAAACCCGGCCCACAGGCCGGACCCCTTTGGAATGTGAAAACCAGCGAAGCGATTTCACACCCGGACTACTGGTTCTTGCCGCAGCACTTCTTATACTTCAGGCCGCTTCCGCAGGGGCAGGGATCCAAGATCGCGGCAACTTCTGCGGAAGTTGCTTTGGCGCAGCCAACGCGATCTTTCGGGCGGAAACCGCGTTTCCCCCGAATACCCCCTTCCGCTCTCCGAGGGGGACGAGGGGTTTTGGCTCGGTTACTGGTTCTTGCCGCAGCACTTCTTATACTTCAGACCGCTTCCGCAGGGGCAGGGATCGTTGCGGCCGACCTTCTGGGCCTTGGTGACCGGCTTCTTGGCAATGGTGCCGTCGCCGGCGCCGGCGGCCGAGGTCTCCTTGGCCACACGCTCGCGCTTGGGTTCTGCGCCCTGAATGCGGGCCAGGAAGATCAGGCGTGCGGTGCGGCTGCGGATCTGGCCGATCATCTCGTCGAACATATCCATGCCCTGACGCTTGTATTCTTCGATGGGGCTGACCTGGGCGTAGGCATTGAGGCCGATGCCGCGGCGCAGCTCGTGCATGGCGTCGATGTGATCCATCCACAGCTGGTCGACACTCTTGAGCAGAATAACACGCTCCAACTCGCGCATGACCTCGCTGCCGATGTCGTTTTCCTTGTATTCGTAATACTCCAGCGCCTTTTCGATCAGCACATCGGTCAGCGCCTGTGCGGTATTGGCAGGCTTGCCGTTCTGATCGACCAGCATCTGGCCGGGGAATACAAAGACGCCGGTGAAGGTGCGCAGAATGCGCTCCATCTGCTCGCGGGAGAGGGTCTCGCTGCCTTCGGCGACCTCGTTGACACGCTGGCTGATCCATTCACGGATCATATTGAGGATACGAGGCTTGAGCTCGACGCCGTCCAGAACATCGGCGCGCTGCTTATAGATGATCTCGCGCTGGTGGCTCATGACGTTGTCGTATTCCAGAACGCTCTTACGGGACTGGAAGTTGCGGCCCTCGACCTTCTTCTGGGCATTTTCGATGGCGCCCGACAGCATCTTGTGCTCGATGGGCATATCCTCCTCGACGCCCAGGGATTCAAACATACCCTGAATGCGCTCGGAACCGAAGAGGCGCATCAGGTCATCTTCCAGCGACAGATAGAAGGTGCTCTCGCCGGGGTCGCCCTGACGGCCGGCACGGCCGCGGAGCTGATTGTCGATGCGTCGGCTCTCGTGGCGCTCGGTACCCAGAATGCAGAGGCCGCCGGCAGCACGGACCTTTTCGCCGTCTGCGGCACAGACTGCCTTGTGCTCCTGCAGCTTCTCGCGATAGAGGGCGCGGGCAGCCAGGATCTCGGGATCTTCGGTATTGGTAAAGCCGATGGCTTCGTTGATCATATTGTCGTCATAGCCGGCCTTGGAAAGATCGGCCTTGGCCATGAACTCGGGGTTGCCGCCCAGCATGATGTCGGTACCGCGGCCCGCCATGTTGGTGGCGATGGTGACGGTGCCCAGCTGGCCGGCCTGTGCGACGATGGCCGCTTCCTTTTCATGCTGCTTGGCATTCAGCACCTGATGGGGGATGCCTTCGCGCTTGAGCAGGGTCGACAGCAGCTCACTCTTTTCGATGGAGGTGGTGCCCACCAGAACCGGCTGGCCCTTTGCGTGGCACTCCTTGATCTTGCGAATGACGGCCAGATACTTGCCCTTCTGATTCTTGAAGACCACATCGGCCATATCCTTACGGATCATGGGCTTGTTGGTGGGGATCTCGATAACGTCCAGATTATAGATGTGGCGGAACTCGTCTTCCTCGGTCAGCGCGGTACCGGTCATGCCCGACAGCTTGCCGTAGAGGCGGAAGTAGTTCTGGAAGGTGACGGTGGCCAGCGTCTTGCTCTCGCGGAGAACGGTGACCCCTTCCTTGGCCTCGATGGCCTGATGGAGGCCCTCGGAATAGCGGCGGCCGAACATCATACGGCCGGTGAATTCGTCGACGATGATGATCTCGCCGTCCTTAACGACATAATCGATGTCCTTCTTCATGCAGCCGCGGGCCTTGATGGCCTGATTGATATGGTGCATGAGGGTGGCGTTTTCGGGATCCATCAGGTTCTCTACCTGGAAGAAGGCCTCGGCGCGGGTGACGCCGCGCGGAGTGATGGTGGCGGTATGGCGCTTTTCATCCACGATATAGTCGGCCTCGATGTCGTCCTGGCTCTCCTTGTCGTCGATCTCGACAACCGTGATGTGGCTCAGGGTGCGGGCGAAGTTGTCGGCCTGCTTATACAGGTCGGTGCTCTTGTCGCCCTGGCCCGAAATGATCAGAGGGGTACGGGCCTCGTCGATCAGGATCGAGTCGACCTCGTCGACGATGGCAAAGAAGTGGCCACGCTGGACCTGCTCTTCCTTATAAATGGCCATGTTGTCGCGCAGATAGTCAAAGCCGATCTCGTTGTTGGTGCCGTAGGTGATGTCGCAGGCGTAGGCGGCGCGGCGCTCGGCGCCGGTCAGGCCGTGGATCAGCACGCCGCAGGACAGGCCCATAAAGCGATAGACCTTGCCCATCAACTCGCCCTGATACTTGGCCAGATAGTCGTTGACCGTAACGATGTGTACGCCCTTGCCGGCCAGTGCATTGAGGTAGGCGGGCAATGTGGCGGTCAGTGTCTTGCCTTCGCCGGTCTTCATTTCGGCGATACGGCCCTGATGCAGAACCACGCCGCCGATCAGCTGCACGCGGAAGGGATACTGGCCCAGAACTCTGCGGCAGGCCTCGCGGAAGGCGGCAAAGGCCTCGGGCAAAATATCATCGAGGGTCTCGCCGTTTGCCAGGCGGCCCTTGAGGCGGGGGGTCTCGGCCTGCAGCTCGGCATCGGTCATGGCGGCATAGCGGTCGCCCATGCCCTCGATGGAATCGATGATTTTTTTCAGCTTCTTCAGCTCACGCTGAGAGGTGTCGCCAAAGAGCATTTTCAGAAATCCTGCCATATATATTCTCCTTAATGGTGTATGTATTTCATTCTCTCTCGATATTATACCACCAATGATAAAAAAACAATGACTTTTTCGTGAATTTGCACTTTCTTCTTTACACAAAGGCATAGATTTAGTATAATTGATGGGTATATCGTGCGAAAATCTCCCTTTTTCGAGGTTCCCGCCCGCTATAGTTATAGATGATTATTATATTTCAAAGAGAGTGTATAGAAAACCATGATCCAGTACGATGAAATTCGTTACAGCCTGAACAATGCCAAGCCCCAGCTGGAAGAGCTGCGCGTCTCGCTGGCACTGGATGCTGCCGCTTCGGAGGTCGAAAAGCTCCAGGCACAGGCACAGGCTCCCGACTTCTGGGACGATCCTGACAACAGCCAGAAGATCCTGCAGAAAATCAAGCAGCTGCAGGATAAGATCGCACGTTATGAAAAGCTCGTCGCTCTGTACGACGATACTCTGGTCCTCATCGAAATGGCCGAAGACGAAGGCGACGAAAGCCTGCTGCCCGAGGTCAAAGCCAGCCACAAGGAGTTCTCCCAGAAGCTGGAGGCCATGACCCTCGAGACCCTGCTGTCGGGCGAATACGACGCCAACAGCGCCATTCTGTCCTTCCACGCCGGCGCCGGCGGCACCGAGGCCCAGGACTGGACCCAGATGCTCTTCCGTATGTACCAGCACTGGGCATCCTCCAAGGGCTATAAGTGGACCGTGCTCGACTATCTCGACGGCGAAGACGCCGGCCTGAAGAGCGCCACCGTTTCCATCGAGGGCGAAAATGCCTACGGCTACCTCAAGAGTGAAAACGGCATCCATCGCCTCGTCCGCGTTTCTCCCTTCGACGCCTCCGGCCGCCGCCAGACCAGCTTCTCGGCCATCGAGGTCATGCCCCAGATCGAAGACGACGCCGAGATCGAGATCCGTGCCGAAGACCTGCGCGTCGATACCTACCGCAGCTCCGGTGCAGGCGGCCAGCACGTCAATAAGACCGAGTCGGCCATCCGTATCACCCACCTGCCCACCGGTATCGTTGTTGCCTGCCAGACCCAGCGCAGCCAGATCCAGAACCGTGCTTACGCCATGCAGATGCTGCGCGCCAAGCTGGCCGAGATCAAGGAGCAGCAGCACCTCGAGAAGATCGAAGACATCAAGGGTGTCCAGATGAAGATCGAGTGGGGCAGCCAGATCCGTTCCTATGTCTTCATGCCCTACACCCTGGTCAAGGACCATCGCACCGGCTGCGAGACCGGTAACATCCAGGCTGTTATGGACGGCGATATCGACGCCTTCATCACCGCTTACCTGACCTGCAAGGCCACAGGCAACTGGGAAAAGCAGTAAGCTTCTTGTCAAAAAACCTGCGGGTTTTTCGACATTTGGAGTTGGCTCCGCGCTGCGGCGCGGATTTCGCCGATTTTCTGCGGAAAATGCGGCGGGTTAATGTGTTTTCCCCCGGCGCATGTCCGTGGAAAAACCAATCAAAAAACAAAAAACTTCGACACAGCGAACCTTTTTGATAAGCTGTCAAACGCGATCCACAGGCTGTGGATCGCGTTTTTTGTTTCTTCCGGAACAAAACGCCGGAAACCCCGGTATAAACCACAACGATCATTCCTGTTAAGGAGACCCCTATGAACCTTTACCAACAGTTCCTCTCCCTGCCCATCGACCGTGAATCTCTGGGCCTCGAGCCGCGCGACCGCGACATCACCCATTTCTGCACCCCCAAGGGCGCCGGGATCCTCGGCTGGGCCGGCGTCGACGGCGTGCACTACTGTACCGTTCCCGCGCTGGGCGAGACCGTCTTCTGTGTTACCCCCATGGACGGGCCGCCCTATGTCCGCCCCATCGCCGAAGACTTCGATACGCTGCTTCATCTGCTGCTGGCCTGCGGCACCATGGACGCCATCTCACAGGCCTATATGATGGACGAAGCCGGGTTTTATCAGTTCATCGCCGAGAATCCCCCGATGCCTGCCCAGCAGGCGGCCCTGGATATGATCGAGCAGCAGCTGGTACCCACGCCGTGGGATGATCCCTATGCCCATATCCGCCAGCTGCAGGAAAGCTTCGACTATGCTGCCATCCCCTATTCGGATGAATACTATGACCTGACCGGCGAACTGCCGCCAAATACATGGGGCGTTTACTGGAACCGCAGCTTTGACAGCCGCGGTGAAGGCACACCGGGCGAAGCTATCCCCGTCAACAAGATCTTCCGCTGGGGCGATGCCCTGTGGCACATTCCGGCCGTCTACCGCTTCCCCGAAGGCCTGATGATCGACTTCTGCACCGAGGTCGCGCCCGGACGCATGCAGGCCTTCATCGATAAATGGGATCTGCTCCACGAAAACGAGCACAGCTACACCAAAGCCGAGCAGCGGCAGATCGAGCAGGAGCATCCCTTCGCCCATGATTTCAAGGCCGAACTGCAGCTTGACGGCCGGGCACTTCGGCAGAAGACCGGCTATGGCCTCGGCTGGATCACCCCCGAACTGCTGGGCGGCCTCTTCCCTGCCGAAGGCGAATCGGAAGCTATTCTCGATCACTACGGCCTCGACCGCAGCCGCTGCTGGAGCTTCTTCCGCGCCACCTTCCCCCACGAAGGCCTCGATTCTCTCCACGGGCTGACCCTGCACCTGTCTCGCCGTGCCACGGCACTGCCGGCCGGCACCATCGATACCCCCAAATCGGGCGATATCCTCCACTTTGCCCATCCGCTGACCGGCGAGGATACCGCCATGACGGTGCTCGAGGTCGAACAGCAGATCCTGTCGCGCGAACATCTGCCCGATCCCGACGCCGAATACCCCACGCACTTTACAGCCATGACCTTCACCCTCGACCCCGACCGTTCCTTTGAGGGTTTCCGCCTGCAGGATATCGGCGAGAGCGACCCTGTCCGCCGCCGGAATCCGGACGGCGCATCGGCCATCGGCATCATCGGCGGTGCATCGACGCCGGCCCTGCTCATCCGCCAGTCGAAGGAGCGCCCCTATGTCCACACCGCCTGCTCGGCCCTACGCTTTGAAGCAGGGCATCCCATCCAATGGGAAGCCGTATTCTATGAAAAGCTGACCGAAGATACGGCAGTCGAACTACTGCAGAAAGGAGGCTGCTTATGCAGAGAATCCAATCTCTGACCCGCTATCAGAAGACTCTTTTAGTCCTTTTGGGTGCCATGCTCCTCATTTTTACTATCCTCTATCCGATTCTCACCAAACAGGAGGGGTATTATTTCAAAGATGCCTTTCTCCTGCATCACGCAGATGCCGACGGCACAGTATATATCGGCCGCCTACACCGGCAGAAACTCACCGTCGCAGTTACCCCCGACAAAGCTGTAATCTTCCAATACAAAGACAAGACCTATGGCCCCTATACCGCTCACGAAGATCCATCGGCCGTGCCGGACAATAAGGCTGCTCAGAATATGACCGGCGTGGAGATCCTCGAAAAGGACCGCGTCTTTTTCCGCGGCGGTGTTTTGGGCGATGGCAAAGGCCATTCCCAGATGTACCTGTTCCCTGAAGACGGCGGTATGTACAGTATCGGTTTTTCCTATCGCGGCAATGATGGTATTGAACGAGACTACACCGGAGCGCCTATTGACAAGTGGGCACCTACCGCATTGCATATTCTGGAATTGATGAACGATCCCGAGCTGACCTGTCGCGGCGATGGCCGCCTGTGGTTTGCCGGTATGTTCCTTTCGGTGGTCAACATCTGGAGCATCCTGTTCGCCGATGAGATCTTCCGCCGCAATATGTCCTGGAAAATCCGAAACGTGGAAACCATCGAACCTTCCGATTGGGAAATCGGAAGCCGCTACGTCGCATGGACGATCCTGACGATCGCCATTCTTGCAATTTATATCATCGGATTGCGATAAGCCCCAAAAAGGCTCCTGCAGGTGCAGGAGCCTGTTTTTTTATTCCTTGCCTTTGGCCTTGAAGATCAGCGCCCCCAGCAGCGAGAAAAATACCGCCGCTGAGATGCCGCCGGCCGCAGCCGTCAGGCCGCCCGATAATGCCCCAACGATGCCATATTGTTCGACCGCCTTTTCGACCCCCTTGGCCATGGCATAGCCGAACCCGAAAAGAGGGGTGGTTGCGCCGCAGCCGCCCCAGTCGACAATGGGCTGGTAGATGCCCACCGCCGTCAGCACCACACCGAGAACGACATAGGAGGTCAGAATACGGGCTGGGGTCAGCCGTGTGCGGTCGATCAGCACCTGTGAAAAGGCACAGATCAGGCCGCCGCAGATAAAGGCACGCACAAACTGGGAAAGATCCATTATTTCACCTCCAGGCAGACCAGATGACAGATGCCGGGAATGCTCTCGCCCTGGCTGGTGGTCAGCGGGCTGAGCAGGGCGCCGGTGCCGCAGAAGAGCACCCGGCGCAGGTTGCCCTTTTCCATCTCGG
>JAFQKM010000130.1 GCA_017396925.1 Clostridia bacterium | reverse complement strand
TGAAGAGCTGGTCTGCAAGGCAGAGGCACTGGTCAAGGGCCTGGGCTTCCATTTCCGTACCGTCAAGCTGGCTGCCGGCGACTGCTCGGCTTCCATGGCCAGAACCTATGACATCGAGATCCATATCCCCTCGATGAACGGTTATAAGGAAGTTTCCTCGGTTTCCAACGCCCGTGATTACCAGGCTCGCCGCGGTGCCATCCGTTTCCGCCGTGAAGCCACCGGTAAGACCGAGTTTGTCCATACCCTCAATGGTTCCGGTCTGGCCACCAGCCGTATTCTGCCTGCCATCGTCGAGCAGAATCAGCTGAAGGACGGCTCTGTTGTCGTTCCCGAAGTCCTGCGCAAGTACATGGGCGGCATTGAAGTCCTGACAAAGGATATGAAGAACTGGTAAAAAATGCCGCCCACCGGCCGGAAGGCCGCGCCGGTCGTCCGGCGTCGATTTTGGACGGATTCATTCCGGCAAAATCTATGCAATGAAATGGGGTCCCTGTGCGGCTTGCCGCATGGGGAAACGGCATTGAAGTTCTGACAAAGGACATGAAGAACTGGTAAAAAATGCCGCCCATCGGCCGAAAGGCCGCGCCGGGTCGTCCGGCGTCGATTTTGTCGGTTTCATTCCGGCAAAATCTATTCAATGAAATGGGGTCCCTGTGCGGCTTGCCGCATGGGGAAACGGCATTGAAGTCCTGACAAAGGACATGAAGAACTGGTAAAAGCGTGTCTGACTCTCGAAACGCTTCGCTGGTTTCTCGAGCCAAAATAGAATAAGGTTAAAAAAACCGCGGCGCATGTCCGCGGATTTTTTGATTTGTAGGGGCCGCAGACCACTGCGGCCCGTAGAGAAGAAAAATCCATAAAATTTCGAAAGCGCTCCGCATTCGCGGAGCGCTTTTTCTGTTTTAACAAAGAATGAAGTGTTGGGATAAGATTGGATTTTCCGGCCCGCGGCGGGGGAGAGGCGTACAAAAAAGCCGCCCCGATGGATGAACATCGGGGCGGCTGGAAAGGCCGATATTTCGGCTTCAGAACGATTTATTCAGCTGTGGCGTAATCCTGGAAGACGCGGACGAAGAACTCGACAAAGCTGCTCAGTGTGGTTGTATCGAGGCACTCGTTGACGGCATGCGCGCCGCCGCCCTTGCCGCTGTTGGCGCCGCCGACATAGCGATAGACGCTGTCGGACAGGTCGCAGTAGTAACGGGAGTCGGTGCCGCCAAAGACAAGAGCGGGCATGACGTGGACATCTTCGCCGTGCATTTCCTTGGCCAGACGCTCCAGCAGACGATATGCAGGAGAATCGGTGGTGGAAACGGCGGGAGGATTGTGGCCCTTCAGCAGGCGGAAGTGGACATATTCAGGCAGGACGGCCTTGAAGTGGGCTTCCAGATCCTCGAGGGTCTCACCGGGCAGCAGACGGCTGTTGGTGACGACGGATGCCTTTTCGGGCAGGATGTTGGCCTGTGCCGAGCCCTGTGCCATGGTGGGGGTTGTGGTTGTGCGGATATAGGTGTTCAGCATCTTATTGCCGGCGCAGATCTCCTTCAGCTTATCCCAGTTGGCTTCGGGATCGGCAAAGAGCTCCTTCATGGGGGAGGGCGTGATCAGCGACTGCGACTTGAACATCTGGATAACAGGTGCGGTCAGCTTGGGTTCCATGGGATTCTCTTCCAGAATGTACATGGCATGGCCCAGCTTGCCCAGGGCATTGTGTTCGGGGGGCATGGCTGCATGGCCGCCGCCGTCTTCTACCCAGAACTCATGGTCGGCATAGCCCTTTTCGCTGGCGAAGATCATAGCGACCTTGCTGCCGTTCATATTCATGATGCCGCCGCCCTCATCGAGGACCAGGCCGAAGCGCAGGCCACGGGCCTTGAACTCGTCGGAGATGATCTGGCAGGCCGCACCGGGGCCGCCCATGATTTCTTCGTTGTAGCCGAAGGCCATGTAGATATCGAAATCGGGAACGAAACCGTCGGCGATCAGGGCTTCGACAGCTTCCAGCTCGGCCAGCATGGTGGCCTTGCAGTCGCCGCAGCCACGGCCCCACAGCATGCCTTCT
>JAFQKM010000129.1 GCA_017396925.1 Clostridia bacterium | reverse complement strand
TCCAAGATGATCAACGGTTCCAACTGGACACGTACAAACGACGCTTACATCGACGAGATGTATGAGAAGGCTTCCCAGACTCTGGACGCTACAGAGCGTGCAAAGATGGTCGAAGACATGGTCGCTTACATTCAGGATCTGTGCCCCCAGGTTCCCACATACTCCGCTGACGTCGTTCGCGCTTACAACTCCAACCTGCAGGGTTACGAGTTCAACGCTTCCGGCAACACATACTGGCACAACGTATCCTGGGCTGAATAATTTATAAATCAGTACAGGCTCAAAACGTAATGATCAAAGGCTCTGCCCTCGGGCAGAGCCTTTTTTATACTTTCATGAAATGTTATCTATAGCAATAAAAGTGCAGGAAAGTTTGGAAAATCTACTGAAAATATAAAGAAATATTCGTTCATTCCACCGAAAAGTTTGAACAAAATATAAATTAACTTGCGAAAGTGAAGCGAAAGAGGTACAATAGCACTAAAGTTAATTTCCGTTAATAATTTAGGCGGAAGAAACTAAAATCAGAAAAGGAGAAATGAACATGAAGAAACTGGCAAAGCTGTTCAGCCTGCTGCTTGCGATGATGATGATCCTCTCATTTGCAGCCTGCGGCACCACAGAAGAAGAGAAGACCACCGACCCTGCCGGCGATGAAGCCCAGACCGGCGGCGAAAAGAAGGACAGCATTATCATTGCTACCGCCAATGAGCCTCCCACGCTCCACCCCTATGACCACAACGCTGTCGCGGCCAACTATATGAACGGCCTGACATACAACACACTGATGACCACCAACATCGACACACTGGACCCCGAACCTCAGCTGGCTGAGAGTGTCACCGCCCTCAACGATAACCTCTGGGAGATCAAGCTGCAGAAGGGCATCAAGTTCCACAATGGCGATGAAATGAAGGCAGAAGACGCCGTTGCATCGATGGAATACGCCAAGACACAGTATTCCGCACAGACCAGCATTTACACCAACTGGTGGACAAAGCTGGAGATCGTCGACGACTATACCTTCCACATTCACACAGAGGTTCCCTGTGCCAAGGCTACAGTCAACCTGACCTCCATCAAGGTCGTTCCCAAGAAGCTGATCGACGAGAACAACGACTTTAACACAAATCCTGTCGGCACCGGCCCCTATGTCTTCAAGAATTGGGAACTGGGCGACCATCTGGATTTCGAAGCCTTTGCCGACTACTATGAAGGCGAAGCTCCCATCAAGAACATGACATGGCGTATCATCCCCGAAGGCTCCTCCAGAACCATCGCTCTGGAAGCACAGGAGATCGACGTTATCATCGAAGTCGAGTCCAACGACCTTGGCCGTCTGGGCGAGACCGAAGGCATCACCGTTCTGAATCAGACAGGTACAGGCCACAACCAGCTGATCCTCAACTGTTCGGCATATCCCTTTGACAATGTCGACTTCCGCCACGGTGTCAACTGCGCCATCGATAAGAATGCCGTTGCACAGGTCGCACTGAATGGTGCCGGCCAGGGCATCTGGGGCCAGACACCTTCCGTATTCTCCGGTTTCACCGAAGAGAACCAGGATAAGTATGACAAGGAACTGGCACAGGAATACTTTGACAAGTCCGGTATGGATATTGCCAACGTTTCCTTCTCCTGCATCTGCTCCGACGATACAAAGCGCCGTGCAGCCGAAGTTATCCAGGCCAACCTGCAGGAGTTCGGCATCACCATGAATCTGGAATCCATGGACCTTGCCACATATCTGTCGGCAACAGCAGACGGCGACTTTGAGGCAGCCATCGGCGGTTATACAACATCGACCATGATGTCCTTCATCGAAGGTAAGTATCTGTCCGACGATGCAGGCGGCTCCAACAAGACCTTCAAGGACGATCAGCTCGACCAGATGTATCTGGAAGCTGTCCAGATCCTCGACGATGCCGAGCGTACAGCCAAGCTGGAAGCATGCGTCGCACGCCTCAACGAGCTGTGCCCCGCTGCTCCCATCTATCTGGTCAACCAGACAAGAGCCTTCAACTCCAATCTGGAAGGCATCAAGCTGTCGGCCAACGGCGGCCTGAGATGGCAGTATGTATCCTGGGCTGAATAAGCAATAGAAACCACAGGAACATCGTAAAACTTCATAATCGGATCTTTAAGCGGCGGTCTTCGGACCGCCGCTTTTTTGCCGTAAACTGGAAGAAAAATGTGTTTTCTGCCAGTAAATGGGCGGAAAGTTTCGAAATTGTAGAAAATGCGCAAAAAATTAAGAAAAGATTTGGTGAATAAATCGGTTTCTAAATATTGAATTTCTTAATATTTAGAGTATAATGAGAGCGTCTCCATTTTATGATAAAAAAATAACGAAATGGATGCAATTCGGTTCCGAGCCAACAGGCTTAGAATAAAAAAGGAAAAAGAAAAGGAGAAAAGACATGAAGAACACATTCATGCGCCTGCTCGGCCTGGCTCTGGTCTTCGTTATGGCTTTCTCTCTGTTCGTCGGCTGCGGCAGCAACGAGACAACAGAAGAAGAGAAGACAGAAGAGAAGACAGAAGAGAAGACCGAGGAGAACACAAACGAAGGCACAGAAGCTGAAGTTAAGGACAGCATCATCATCGCTACAGCTAACGAGCCTCCCACAATGCACCCCTATGAGCACAGCGCCATCGCTGCAAGCTACATGAACCTGCTGACATTTGACTACTTCCTGCGTACAAATGTTGACACACTGGAGCCCGAAGTCGGCGTTATCACCGCTTGGGAGAACCCCTCCGATCTGGAATGGGTCTTCACAATCCGTGACGACGTTTACTTCCAGAACGGCGACAAGGTCACAGCTGAGGATATGGTCGCTTCCATGGAGTACGCTCGCGAGAAGGAAGCTTACACCATCAACTATTCCGCTTTCTGGGATACAGCTGAAGTTATCGACGAAACACACTTCAAGGTCACAACAAAGACAGTCTATGCGAAGACACTGTATGATATGGCTTCCCACAGAGTTCTGTCCAAGAAGCTGATCGACGAGCAGAACGACTTCAATGCCAACCCCATGGGTTCCGGCCCCTATAAGTTCGTTGAGTGGGATCTGGGTAACAGCATCACATTCGAAGCCAACGAGAACTACTGGGACGGCGCTCCCTCCATCAAGAACATGACATGGAGAATCATCCCCGAAGGTTCCTCCAGAACCATCGCTCTGGAAGCTGAGGAGATCGACGTTATCATCGAAGTTGAGACCAACGACCTGAACCGTCTGGAAGAGAACGAAAAGATCTCGGTCTACAACATCCCCGGCACATCCTTTAACTGGCTGATCCTGAACAACGAAGTTGCACCCTTCGACAATCAGGACTTCCGTCACTTCATGAACTGCGCTATCCAGAAGGACGCTCTGGTTGAGGTCGCTCTGAACGGCGCCGGCACAGGTAACTATCGTCAGTCCCCCGGCATGTTCGCTGGCGCTACCGATAGAAACATCGACGAGTACAATCCCGAACTGGCTCAGGAGTACCTGGACAAGTCCGGTATCGATCCCACAACAGTTACATTCTCCTGCATCTGCTCTGACGACGTTAAGAGACGCTGCGGTGAGGTCATCCAGGCTACACTGGCTGAGTATGGCGTAACCATGAACCTGGAGTCCATGGACCTGGCTACATACCTGTCGGCTGCTGGCGAAGGTAACTTCGAGACCTGCATCGGTAACTGCACAACTTCCAACTCCCTGGGCTTCATCGAGTATAAGTACCACTCCAAGATGATCGGCGGTTCCAACTGGACACGCACAAACGATCCTAAGATCGACGCTCTGTATGACGAGGCAGTCCAGACTCTGGACGAGACCAAGCGTATGGAACTGGTCGAGGAGTGCATCGCTTACATCCAGGAGATCTGCCCCCAGGTCCCCACATACTCCATGAACATGGTCCGTGCTATGAATGCTGATCTGGAAGGCTTCGAAATGAATGCTTCCGGTAACACCTACTGGCACTATGTATCCTGGGCTGAATAATTCGGCAGACAGGATCTGAAACCTCAAAGTTTCGGAGGCTCCCCATTTGGGGAGCCTCTTTTTTATTGTCACGAAAATTTATTTAATTTATCGTAACAAATGAATATTGCTGTGCATAAAAATTTATTTGTACAGATAATACTATCTGTAACATAAATTTTACTATGCGATATAACCAATGAAAATATGCAAAAAATATATGAAATCAACAAAAATAGAAATGGAACTTGCAAAAACCGAATGAATAGTGTAAACTTCTGTGCATATTAAGTTTCGTTCATAAATGATGCTCACCATTTGCGGACAACTTAAATATTATTCTTTCCAAAAGGAGACAAACAAGTATGAAGAAACTGGCAAAACTCCTGAGCCTGCTTCTGGTCTTCGCTCTGTCCTTCTCTCTGCTGGCTGCTTGCGGCGGCGGTGACGAGGAAGTCGTTGAAAACGATGGCGAAAACAAGGCAGACACAAACAACACAGCTGATTCTTCCAATGATGGCGGCGTTCAGTCGCAGAACAAGCCCAACAATGCCGTAGTTATCGCTACAGCAAACGAGCCTCCCACGATGGCTCCTCACCAGCATAACGCTGTTGCCGGCGGTTACATGAACATCCTGACACACAACAGCATGTTCAAGACCAACCTCGACACACTGGCACCCGAACCCGGCCTGATCGAGTCCTACGAGATCATTTCCGACACAGAGTGGCAGCTGAAGGTCCGCGAAGGCGTTAAGTTCCATGATGGTTCCACACTGGATGCCGATGATATCATCGCTTCCATGGAGTATGCTCGTGCACAGTCTGCCTACACATCCACATTCACAACATTCTGGAAGAGTGTTGAGAAGGTTGATGACATGACAGTCCTGGTTACAACAAACGAAGTTTACGCCAAGACACTGTACGACCTGGCTTCTCACTATATCCTCCCCTCCGAGCTGATCGCTAAGGGCAACGAGGCTATTGCTGAGACACCCATCGGCACAGGCCCCTATAAGTTCGTCAAGTGGAACCTCGGTGACTCCGTTGAGTTCGTACGCTTTGAGGAATACTGGGAAGGCACACCTGCCATCGAAAACCTGAAGTACCGCATCATCCCCGAAGGCTCCTCCAGAACCATCGCTCTGGAAGCCGGTGAGATCGACTTCATCGTCGAAGTTGACAACAACGACATGGCTCGTCTGGAAGAGACCGAAGGTCTGGCTACCATCAACATCACAGGTACATCCTTCAACCATCTGACCATCAACAACGAGCGCGCTCCCTTCGACAACAGAGACTTCCGTCACTTCATGAACTGCGCAATCGATAAGGATGCTCTGGTTGCAGTTGCTCTGAACGGCTACGGCACAGGTAACTACACACAGACACCCGTCGTCTTCGAGGGTGCTGCTACAGAGATCCCCGACAAGTATGACAAGGAACTGGCTCAGAAGTATCTGGACGCTTCCGGTATCGATCCCACAACCGTCAACTTCTCCTGCATCTGCTCTGACGACGTTAAGAGACGCTGCGGCGAAGTCATCCAGGCTTCCCTGGCTGAGTACGGTGTCACAATGGAACTGGAGTCCATGGACCTTGCTACATACCTCGACGTTGCTTCCACAGGTGACTTTGATGCCTGCATCGGCGGTTACACAACCAACCTGATGCTGAACTTCATCGAAGGTAAGTTCACAGAGAAGCAGATCGGCGGCGCGAACTGGTCCAGAACAGTCGATCCCAAGTTCGACGAAATGTACTACAAGGCAGTTGGTATCCTCGACGACGCCGAGCGTAACGCTCTGCTGACCGAGCTGGCCAACTACATCAACGAAGTCTGCCCCCAGGTTCCCACATACGGTGCGAACGTCACACGTGCTTACAACGACGACCTGCAGGGTATCAAGGTATCGGCTACAAACGGCCTGTACTGGGGCGACGTATCCTGGGCTGAGTAAGCAAGTCTGACTCTCGAAACAGACGCATAAGCGTCCTGGTTTCTCGAGCCAAGAAGCTCCGGCCTGCGGGCCGGTTTCGCGGATCCTTTGCGAAGGATCACGCGGGATAGGGAGTTTTTCCCCGGCACATGTCCGTGGAAAAACAATCTGATTCAATATCTGCCCAAGATATAAAACAAACCATAAGTGAGCAATCAAGAGGCATCCCTTCGGGGGTGCCTCTTTTTATTGCGAACAACGACCCTTCAGGGTCGCGCCGATCATTCGGCGTTGATTTCGGAAGGCTTCGCCGAGCGAAATCTATAAAATGCGTCCGGGGCCCCCATAAAACCGAGTTTTATGGGGAGGCAATAAGAGAGGCTCTCCGAAAGGGGAGCCTCTTTTTATATTGCATAACAGAAGAAATATGTTTAATTTATCCCGTGCTCTTGTTACACCTGTTAAAATCCTGTATAATAAAGCAAATGCTATCGAGCAAATCAATAAAAGAAAAGGGGGATGTACATGCGTCAGTTCGTCGGCCTGGCATTGGCCTTTATTCTGCTGCCTGTCATTCTGAAAGTTTATCCGAAGGTCTTTAAGGGCAAGAAGGCGCCGCTGGGCCCCATTCTGCTCCTCACTGGTCTGATCATCGGCGCCATCGGCGGCCTGCCTTTCGGCACCATGGGTGATTCCTTTGTTCGCGTCTTTACCACATTTTCCACCCTGCAGACCCTGATCGTCGTTGTCGAGATCGGCGTTCTGGGCAGTATTCTTAAGAAATACGGCATCCTCGAGCGCATCGTCCGCGCCCTCGAGCAGCTGATCCCCAGCAAGAAGGCCCTCATCATGATCCTGCCCGGCATCATGGGTATGCTGCCCGTTCCCGGCGGCGCCTTCCTGTCGGCACCCTTTGTCGATCAGCTGGGCACCGAGCTCAAGATGAGCGGCGAGCAGAAGTCGGTTGTTAATCTTTACTTCCGTCACTTTGCCATGTTTGTCCTGCCTTATAACACCACCATTCTGACCATCGGTTCGGTCATGCCCGAACTTAATATCTACAGCCTGATCGGCCTCAATCTGGGCTTTATCGCCGTACTGCTGGGCGGTGCATGGTTCTTCTATGTCCGCACGGCACCCGATGTCAAGGCCGAGCAGAGCGGCAGCAAGGGCAAGGCGCTGCTGGATGTCCTTAAGTATATGTCTCCCATCTACATGGCCATGGTCTTTAACGTTGTCTTTGGCTTTGATATGTACATTTCGGTTTTCTGCTGCATCCTGCTGACCTTCTTCCTGATCGGCAAGGATAAGAGCGAATACCTGCAGAGCGCCATTGCCGGTTTCGGCGTGGATACCCTGCTTATGCTGGTTGGTGTCTATTTCATGCAGAATATCGTCAAGAATCTCGACTTCGTCATGTCGAGTGTCGGCACACTGCTGGTCGGCGATTCCATCCTGACCTTCATCCTGATCGTTCCTCTGGTCGGCCTGGCCTTTGGCCTCTCCACCGGTATCAGTATGGTTCCTCTGGGTATCCTGCTGCCCTTCATTGCCGGTATGGGCCTGACCGGTATGACCCAGACGGTCTATGCCTTCTATATTCTGGTATGGTCCTTCCTTGGCTACTATTTCTCGCCCTTCCACCTCTGCCAGCTGCTGACCGTCAAGGCCATGGGCTGCAGCTCGGGTTCGGTTTATAAAGAGCATATGAAGATGATGCCCGTGCTGTCGGTTGCTGCCATTGCGCTGTTCCTGGCCTATCGTACGATCTTTGGTTAAACCCGGATATTTATCCGTGTTTTGGATTTGACTTAAACTTCGTCATCCACTACAATAGTTGCATAAGGCAACATGTTATTACTGCGTATACAGGAGGAAAAGATCATGTATAATTTTGACGTTGTCCCCAACAGAAAGGGCACCAACAGCATCAAGTGGGACCGTGTTTCCCAGTTCGGCGGCGATCATCTGCTGCCCATGTGGATCGCCGATATGGACTTTGCCGTGGCACCTGCCATCGTTGAAGCCCTGCACAAGAAGGCCGATCAGGCTGTTTTCGGCTATACCTTCCTGTCGGACGACTATTACAATGCGGTCATCCACTGGATGAAGACCCGCCATAACTTCGATGTTGCCAAGGAAGAGATCGTTTATATCCCCGGCGTTGTTCCTGCGCTGGACTTTGCCGTTCAGGCATTCTGCCAGCCCGGCGACGATGTTCTGGTCGAAGTTCCCGTCTACGGCCCCTTCTACAGCATGATCAAGAAGAACGGCTGCAACATCATCGAAACACCCCTGAAGAACGACAACGAATACTACACCTTCGATTTTGAGGATCTCGAGCGCAAGATCACCGATAAGACCAAGATCTTCATGCTCTGCTCGCCCCACAACCCCTCGGGCCGTGTATGGAAGCGCGAAGAGCTGGAGCAGCTGGCTGCCATCTGCGAAAAGCACAACCTGCTGGTCGTCTCCGACGAGATCCACAACGACCTGATCGTTGAAGGCGAGCACATCGTCTTTGCCACACTGAACGAGTGGACAGCTGCCCATACCATCACCTGCACAGCGCCCACCAAGACCTTCAACCTGGCCAGCGTTCTGGTTTCCAACATCATCATCAAGGACGAAGAGCTGCGCAAGCAGTTCAAGGACAGGATGGCTGCCGCCCACACATCCTCGGCCAGCTGCTTTGTCGAGCCCATTCTGGTCGCTGCCTACAACGAAGGCGCTGCATGGCTGGATGAGCTGATGGTTTATGTCAAGGGCAACCGTGACTACCTCTGCGATTTCATCGCCAAGAACATTCCCGAGATCACCGTTCAGCCCATGGAAGGCACCTATCTGGCATGGCTCAACTGCGAGAAGCTGGGCATGCACGGCGACGAGCTTAAGGCGTTCATCGCACAGAAGTGCGGCCTGGCCATGAACAACGGTTCCTTCTTCGGCGAGAAGTGGGACGGCTATTGCCGCATGAATCTGGCCTGCACACGCGAGACCGTCAAGAAGGGCTGCGAGCTGCTGCTGGAAGGCATCAAGACCCTGCGCAAGTAATTGCATATCTGATCCGATCAGGCCCCCGGCATTGCCGGGGGCTTGTTTTGTTGCCTGAAAGGCCGTTCTGTGCTACAATTAATCTGCGAAATCATCCACATCCTGTGTATTTTTACGAGGTTTAAATAAACATGAAACGACTTGTATTCGGTATTCTTGCCCATGTCGACTCGGGCAAGACGACCCTCAGCGAGGCCCTGCTCTACACAGCGGGCAACATCCGCCGCATGGGCCGCGTCGACCACGGCGATGCCTTTTTGGATACCTTCGAGATCGAGCGCCAGCGCGGCATTACCATCTTCTCCAAGCAGGCCATGCTGGAGGGCGACGGCTGGTCGGTCACTCTGCTCGATACCCCCGGCCATGTCGACTTCTCGTCGGAGACCGAGCGTACCCTGAGTGTCCTCGACTATGCCATTCTGGTCATCAGCGGCACCGACGGCGTACAGGCGCATACCGAGACCCTCTGGAACCTGCTGCGCAGCCGCGGCATTCCGGTCTTTCTCTTTGTCAACAAGATGGATCTGGCCGGCGCGGCCAAATGGAAGGTCCTCGATGATCTCAAGCGCCGTTTTGGCGACGGTTTTATCGATTTTTCCCGTGAACCCGATGCGGTGCATGAAGACATTGCCATGTATGATGACGCCCTCATGGAGCAGTATCTGGAAAGCGGCCGCATCGATCCCGATGCCACCGCCCGCCTGATCGCTGCACGGCAGATCTATCCCTGCTTCTTTGGCTCAGCCCTCAAGCTGGAGGGCGTCGAGACGTTCCTCGAGGCCATGCACGAGCTGACCCGTATGCCCGACTATCCCGAAGCCTTCGGCGCCAAGGTCTTTAAGATCTCCCGCGATGAAAAGGACGAGCGCCTGACCTACCTCAAGGTCACGGGCGGCGCGCTGCGCGTCCGCGATCTGATCTCGGGCGGTGCAGGGGATGAGGCATGGGAGGAAAAGGCCAACCAGCTGCGTGTCTATTCGGGCATCAAGTTTACCAATATCCAGACGGCGCCGGCCGGCAGCGTCTGTGCCGTCACCGGTCTGACCCGTACCTATCCCGGCATGGGTCTGGGCTGCGAGCCTCAGGCCGAAGCACCCGAGCTGCAGCCGGTACTGACCTACCGTCTGATCTGGAATGACAATATCGATCCCCATACCGTTCTGGGATATATGCGCAAGCTGCAGGAGGAAGATCCGCAGCTCAAGGTCGAATGGAACGAGCAGCTGCGCGAGATCCATCTGCGCCTGATGGGCGAGATCCAGCTGGAGGTCCTGCGCCAGATGATGAAGAGCCGCTTTGATCTGGACGTCGAGTTCGGCGAAGGCTCGATCGTCTATCGCGAGACCATCACCGAGCCGGTGGAAGGCATCGGCCATTACGAGCCTCTGCGCCATTATGCCGAAGTCCGTCTGCTGCTGGAGCCCGGTGTTCCGGGCAGCGGCCTGGTCTTCGACTCCATGTGCTCGACCAACGACCTTGACCTCAACTGGCAGCGCCTGATCTTCACCCATCTGGCCGAAAAGGAGCATGTGGGCGTGCTGACCGGCGCACCGATCACCGATATCCGCATCACCCTTCTGGCCGGCAGAGCCCATCTCAAGCACACCGAGGGCGGCGATTTCCGTCAGGCCACCTACCGTGCCGTCCGTCAGGGCCTCAAGCGTGCCAGGAGCCGCCTGCTGGAGCCCTGGTATGCCTTTAAGATCGAAGTACCCACCGAGAATATGGGCCGCGTCATCGCCGATATCCAGCGCATGAACGGCGATTTCGAGCCGGGGGAGAGTGTGGGCGATATGAGCGTCCTCACCGGTTCGGCCCCCGTTGCCCGCATGAAGGATTATCAGAAGGAACTGACCGGCTTTACCCGCGGCCGCGGCCGCATCTCCTTCCGTCTCAAGGGCTATCTGCCCTGCCACAACGAAGAAGAGGTCATCGAGGCCATCGGCTACGACAGCGACCGCGACGTCGACAATCCGGCCGATTCGGTCTTCTGCAGCCATGGCGCCGGCCATGTGGTGCCCTGGTATCAGGTGCCTTCCGAAGCCCACACGGTCAGCCCCCTCAAGACCCGTCTCAACAAGGTCGAGCTGCCCGGCACCACCGAAACGGCCGTTCATCGCACCAGCAATCTTGTGCCCTTCTCCAAGGAAGAGGAAGAGATCCTGGCCCGCATCTTCGAGCGTACCTACGGCACCAACATCAAGCGCAATACCTTTGCTTCGGTCAAAAAGCCGGTGCGCGTCGATCTGCCCGATACCCCCGTCGCCGTGCCCGATCGCGGCAAGGATTATCTGCTGGTCGACGGCTACAACATCATCTTTGCATGGGAAGAGCTCAAGACCCTGGCCGATCAGGATCTGGACGCCGCCCGTGCACTGCTGCAGGATATCCTGATCAACTATCATGGTTATAAGGGCAGTACGGTCATTCTGGTCTTCGACGCCTACAAGGTCAAGGGCGGCGTCGAGAAGGTCGAACAGATCGGCGGCATTTATGTTGTCTATACCAAGGAAAAGGAAACCGCCGATATGTACATCGAGCGCACCACCTACGACATTGCCCGCCGCAACCGTGTGCGCGTTGCCACATCGGATAACCTCGAGCAGATCATCATTCTGGGCCATGGCGCCACCCGCGTATCGGCCAACGAGTTCCGTATGGAGGTCGAAGGGGTCAACAAACACATCCGTGAGATCCTCGAAAGCCGTAAGGAGGCCAAGACCGGCCAGCGCCTCGAGATTCCCGGCCATCCCCGCAAATTCTGATACGATCTGTTATTATTCGACACAATAATACAAAAAGAAATCGCCTGTCCGATCGGACAGGCGATTTTTCTATGCGGGTACAGGGGATTTCAGTTCTGCTGCTGCTTCTTGAGCAGCTCGTCGTTTTTGTGGACCTCGTTGATCAGCAGGGCAATATCATTGGGGGTGACACTGTCGGGATCGGCGTCGGGGGCCAGATTCTGCAGGACCTTGTTGAGGGTGATGCGGAAGGCCAGACGTTCTTCTTCCGAAATATCCTTGAACATGTGCTGGTTGATGCGCTCGATCATGGCACGGTTGTTTTCACAGCGGATGATGCCCTCTTCGGTAATGGTCAGGCGATTGCAGCGCAGGTTTTCGGGATCGGTGATCTTGGTCAGCAGGCCGGCCTTCTGCAGGCGCTTGGTAGAGGTCGAGATGGAAGCCGGGGTGACACACTGGTGCTCGGCGATCTCGGCTTGGGTACAGCCGGGATGCTGGCGGATATATTCAAGAATGGGCAGCTGTCCGAAGTAGAGGTCCAGGTCGGGCTGGCTCTTCTGGATCCAGATGCGGCGCAGCAGATGGATCTTTCTCAGTTTGGCAGCAAGTTCGTTATGCAGCATGATGGTGCACTCCTTTTATTTGTAATCGGCATGATCTTCCCAGAGGGAGATATAGCCGAGCTTCTGCAGCTCCAGGATCGACAGAACGGCGATGGGGATGAAGGCCAGGCCGAAGAAGCCGCCCAGGCGGAAGCCGATGAACATACTGAGCAGGGTGACAAAGGGATTGAGGCCGATCTTTTCACCGACCACACGGGGTTCCAGGGTATTGCGGACGCAGAGGATAAAGATATAGGTCAGGATGAGCATGAGGGCCTTCTTGAAGCTGCCGGTCAGCAGCGAGAAGAGAGACCAGGGGATCAGGATGGTGCCGACGCCCAGAATGGGCAGGGCATCGATGACGGCGATCGACATGCCGAAGATGATGGGGTTGGACTGCTTCATCAGCAGGAAGGCAATGCACAGCTCGGTGCAGGTGACGCAGATCAGAATCATCTGGGCCTTGATCCAGCGCCAGACCGAAGTAAACAGGAAGTTGCGCAGGCCGGATGCCGCCTCCAGAAGCACGGGGGAGAAGGCGTGGGCGATAAAGCCTTTGACCTCGGCCCACTGTACGGTGAAGAAATAGGTGCCCATAAAGATGAATACCGTGGTGAACAGCAGGTCGGGGATCGAGAAGAAGGCCGAACCGGCGGTCGACAGGATGCCGACAAAGTCGATGGACGAAGCGGCGTTTTCGGGGGTCATCATCTTTTCCAGCGAGAGGAAGGGCATGTCCTTCAGCATGGGCAGCATATCGCGCAGCAGACTGTCGAGGGAGGTTTCGAAGGCCAGCAGCTTGCTCTGGAAATAATCGAGCAGGCCGGGCAGGGCGTCGATGATGTCCTTGGATTTATAGATGGCGAAGGAGCCCAGCAGATAGACGATCAGGGCAATGATGCCGAGGAAAGCCAGCGTGAAGCAGGCGGCCAGAGGGCCTTTGGGAATGTGGGTCTTTTCCGAGATATAATTCACCGGCTTGCGGATGATGGACGACATGGCCAGAGCCAGCAGGAAGGGCCAGGTGACGCGTAGTCCGTAGCGGGCAAAGAGGCAGATGCCGCCTGTGATCAGCAGGAAATAGCCCAGCCGCAGGAAAAAGTTGACATGTTTGTTTTCGTGAAGCATTTTCAGATCACCTCGGGGTATAAAATGGTGAAACGCATAATCTCACAACTATATTATACACGATTGTTTTTTCATTTAACAGTAATTAAAGAAAATATTTCAGACAAAAAATAGTTCGGGAGAATTGGGCATTTTGTCTGTGTGAAAAAAATAATCTTAAAATCGGTTTAAGATTGTTTCCATTCGAAAAAAAACATGGTACAATAATCTGTACCGGTTTATCTTCCGGTATTGCCGATCCCACATTGGAAAGAGAGAGGTTCGACGTGAACGATAACTACAAGAAAGATTTCAAGAATAAAGGCTATAAGAACAACGACCGCCAGGGCGGCCGCAATTTCGGCGACAAGCGTCCCTACAACAAGGGCGGCTATGATAAGCGTCCCCGCCGCGACGAACGCACCGAGGAAGAGCGCGAGCTGATCCTTGAGGGCAAGAATGCCATCGAAGAGGCCCTGGAAAGCGGCCGCGCCATCGACAAGATCTTGTTTGCCCCCGGTTCCCACAAGACGGTCGGTTATCTGATCGCCCGCGCCCGCGAGATGGGCATTCAGGCGCAGGAGACCGATAAGCACAAGCTGGACCGTCTGTCGGTCACCGGTTCCCATCAGGGCATCGTTGCCCTGTGTGCAGCGGCCAGCTACTCCACCGTCGAGGATATCCTCGGCCTGGCCGAGCAGCGCGGCGAAAAGCCCCTGCTGGTCATCTGCGACGGTATCACCGATCCCCATAATCTGGGTGCCATCATCCGTACCGCCGAGATCGTCGGCGCCCATGGCATCATCGTTCCCAAGCGCCGCAGTGCCGGCCTCAACGCCGCCTGTGCCAAGGCTGCCGCCGGTGCGCTGGAATATATGCCCATCGCCAAGGTTTCCAATCTGCAGGCCTGCATCGAGGAGCTGAAGGAAAAGGGCATCTTTGTCTTTGCGGCCGACATGGGCGGCAAGACCATGTATGAGCTGGACTTTACCATCCCTGCCGCCATCGTCATCGGTTCGGAGGGTGAGGGCATCTCCCGTATGGTCCGCGAGAAGAGCGACCATATCGTCAGCATTCCCCAGAAGGGCCGCATCCAGTCCCTCAATGCCTCCAACGCCGCAGCTGTCCTGCTGTACGAGGCCCTCAGACAGAGAGGCTAAGATAAACAAAAGCAGACAGTTTTTCAGCATGTACGATAAACGGCACTTCTGTGCCGCGCCGATGATTCGGCGTCGATTTTGAAAGGCTTTGCCGCGCAAAATCTATAAAATTTTCAGGGGTCCACGCGAAATGTGTGCATTTCGTGGGGTGGGCCCTCAGACAGAGAGGCTAAACACATTACCCATTCCCTTTTGAAAGCATAAACAGGTGATTTTTTGAGCGAGAAAACAAACGGCGAGCAGGAGCGCTTTTCCATCGACGATATCATCGCCGAGGTCAATGCCGAGCGCGGCCGTGCGCCCCGGGCAGAGGAACCCTCTGTACCCGAGCCCGACGGTCTGCCCGACCTGCTGATCCCCGAAGCCAGGATCAAACAACTGCATACAGTGCCCGAGGGGCAGAATGCGGAAGCCGATCCGGCCGCCGAAAAAGAACCGGTTCCCATGCCGCTCCGCCCCCGTCCCGCAGCCGAGCCGGAACCCGAACCGGAAGGCGACGTCATCGTCGATGATCAGGAGCTGCACCGCGACAAGGCCCCCGGCCGCCGCGTCATCCTGTTCAAGAGCCGCCATATCAGGAAGGAAGCGGCCGAAGAGGATGAAGTCGATGAAGTCGATCCGGATGGAGAGGACGAAGAAGAAACACCGGAGGAAGGCAAGTTTATTCCCTATCCCGTATCCGACGACGAAGAGGAATATTACGTCGAAGAGGAGTATTACGAGGAAGAGGAGGAGGAACTGCCCTACGACTTCCTCAATGTCCCCTTCGATGATCCCACCCGTGCCGTCAAGAAACTGGGCAAAAAACTGGTGGGTATGTCCAGCCGTATGATCTTCAGCGTACTTCTGCTGCTGGGCAGCGGCTATCTGACCTTTGCCGAACTGCTCGGCCTGCCTGCGCTGCCGCAGATCGGCGGTCTGCAGCCCCGCCTGGTCGAAAACGGCCTGCTGGCCCTCTGCGCCCTCCTGTCGCTGCTGTGCAGCTGGGAGGTCACCACCGCCGGCGTATGGCGTCTGACCCGCCTGCGTCCCACCCTCGACAGTCTGGTGGTCTTTTCCACTGTGACGTCGATGGCCCATTGCATCTTTGCGGCCCTTGGCCTGTCCGACGGACAGCCGCTGGCCTTTGTTTCCTGCATGTGCTGTTTCTTCGCCCTCAGCGGCAAGCGCAGCCGTGCCATGACCCTCCGCCGCACCTATAAGTGTATGGAGATCGCTGCCGACCCCACAGCCGTCAAGGTGGTGGGCGGCAAAAACTACCGCGCTGCCATCAAGACCCACAGCCGTGCCTATGCCGAAGTCAGCGACGTTTCCGGCATGGATATGGCCGAGCGGACTTCCTGCGCATTTGCGCCGGTGGCCATTGTGGCCGCCATCGCGCTGGCCGTTGTGGCCAGCTTCGGCAAGGGGGATGCCGGACGGTTTGTCTGGTCCCTGGCCGTTATCAGCTCGGTGCTGGCGCCCTGTGCCCTGTGCACAGCTTCGGCCGGTCCCTGGGCCCGTGTTGCCAAGCGCCTCTTTACATCGGGTGCCGCCATTCTCAACCACCGTTCGGCGGCAAAGCTGTCGAAGGTCAGGCGTGTTGCCCTCTATGACGGCGATATCTTCCCGCTGGGTGCCGTCTATATCGCCGGCATGAAGATCACCTCCAACACCATCAAGATGGAGCAGGTGGTGGCCGATGCCGCAGCCGTTATGAAGGAGGTGGGCGGCGGTGTGGCCAAGGCCTTTGGCGACTTTGCACGTGAGCAGTATCTGGTGCCCCGCCGCGCCATCAATCTGCGCTATTTCGAGGGCGGCGGTATCGCCGCACAGGTTCAGGGCGATTATGTTCTGATGGGCAGTGCCGCCTTCCTGCAGAAGATGGGCGTTATGGTCCACGAGGGCAGCGACAAGAAGGATGCCGTTTTCGTATCGGTCAACTCTTACGAAGCCGCCATCTTTACCCTCAAGTATACCGTCCAGCCCCAGCCCTATGCCGCCTTCGGCATCCTGAGCAAGTTCGGCATCACCACCGATCTGGCCGTCAAGGATTTCGGCGTCACCGAGCGTCTGGTGGAAAACCGCTTTATCATCAAGCGCAAGCTACTCAATATGCCCGAGCTTTCCATCAAGGAGGCCTACTGGAACGACGAGCTGGGCGGCGACGAGCCGGTCTGTGCCATCCTGACCCGCGACAGTGCGCTGGCCTTTGCCGAGGTCGTCGGCGGTGCAAAATGCCTCATGCGCACGGTGCGTCTGGGCCTTTTCTGTGCCTATGCCTGCAGCATCATCGGTATGGTCACCATGTATTTTCTGGCCGCCATGGACAAGATCTATCTGGCCTCGCCCGAAAATATTGCCCTCTATCTGCTGGTCTGGCTGCTGCCGGTCAAGTTCGCATCGGTCTTTATGACCCGATATTAAAGCATTTACCCCCTGTCTTGCCAAAAGACAGGGGGCTTTTTTGTGTATTTTCGTCAAACAGGCTAATTTTTTCGTTTCCTTTCTGTGAAAAAATGTTGAAAAAGTCAACGACCTATTATATAATAAACCTGTTAGCGAAAATAGCGCTTAATGCACTTAGAATAAAGGAGAGTAAACACCTATGGCATTCGCATTGGACAAAACAAGAAACGTCTGCCTGCTGGGTCACGGCGGCGACGGTAAGACATCTCTCATCGAGAGCATGCTCTATATGACAGGCGAGACCGATCGTCTGGGCAACATCGCCGACGGCAACACTGTCAGCGACTTTGATGCTGAAGAAATCAAGCGCCAGTTCTCTATCCAGCTGTCGCTGTCTCCCATCCGTTTCAAGGATCATATCATCAACCTGATCGACACCCCGGGTTACTTCGACTTTGAAGGCGAAGTCATGAGCGGTCTGCGTGCTGCCGACGCCGGCATCATCGTCGTTTCCGCCAAGAACGGCTGCGCCGTTGGTACAGAGAAGGCCTGGAAGGAAGTTAAGAAGCGCAACCTGCCCGCATTCTTCTACATCTCCAAGGTAGACGAAGAGCAGGCCGATTACGAAGGCGCTTACGCTTCCCTGCGTCAGGCATTCGGCAACAGCGTCACACCTTTCGTTATTCCTCTGTTCGACGAGAACGGCAAGGCACAGGGCGTTATCAACCTGCTGCAGGAGATCGTTTATAAGGCTGAGGACGGCAAGATCAACGAATATCCCGTTCCCGAAAACAAGAAGGAAAAGGTCGCTCGTCTGCGCGGCGCCCTGATCGAGACCGTCGCTATGAGCTCCGACGATCTGATGGAAAAGTACTTCGACGGCGAAGAGTTCACAATGGAAGAGATCCTGGCCGGC
>JAFQKM010000128.1 GCA_017396925.1 Clostridia bacterium | reverse complement strand
TCGATGTCCATACCCATGTCTGCGGTTCGCTGTTCAAGGGCATGACCGAGGATGCACACAACGGCTTTTATGGGCTGGCATTGCCCATGGAGCGTCTGCTGACCCCCGAAAACACCTATACCCTCAGCCTGTTGGGCGCGGCCGAATGTCTGCTGGCCGGTGTGACCTGCATCTGCGACATTTATCATTATATGCGTGATACGGCCCGGGCTGTTCGTGATCTGGGTCTGCGCGGTGTGCTGGCCCATAAGATCATCGAGACCGATCTGGCTGGCATCCAACACGGCGATTATACCCGTATTCCGGCCGAGGGGCGGGCGCGTGTGGAGGAGAATGTGCGCCTTATTGAAGAGTATCATGGTAAGGGTGACGGCCGCATCACCTGCAAGTTCGGCCCCCATGCCACCGATACCGTATCGGTCGAGCTGGCGCGGGAGATCGCCGCGCTGGGACGGCAGTACGGCGTCGGTTTCCACACCCATGTGGCCCAGAAGCCGCAGGAGGTCGCCTTCCTGCGGGAGACCTACGGCATGACTCCGGTCGAATATCTCTGCGAGACCGGCCTGATGGGGCGCGACCTGACGGCGGCCCATTGCTTCTTTATCGACGATCACGATATCACCCTGCTGGCAGAAGGCGGCTGCACCGTGGCCCACTGTGCCGAAATGGGCGGCAAGCGCGGCTGCCTCATGCCGGCACAGAAGATGTATGCGGCCGGGGTACGGGTATCCTTCGGCACCGACTGGGTCACGATGGATCCCTGGACCAATATGCGTTCGGCCATCATCCTCGACCGCATCGCCGGCTGCTCCATCGACGAGATGAATGCCCGCATCGCACTGCGTAAATCGACCATCGAGCCGGCCATCCATCTGGGTCTGGGCGACAGCATCGGTTCGCTGGAGGTGGGTAAGCTGGCCGATCTGCTGCTGGTGGACCTCGACAAACCCCGTCTGCGTCCGGTTTTCGATCAGCCGGTGTCTACACTGGTCTATAATGCCAACGGTGCCGATGTCGATACCGTCATGGTGGCCGGCGAGATCCTGGTCGAGCATGGCACCCTTTGCCGCACCGATCTGTCGGCTTTGCTGCAGGATGCCCAGCAGGTGGCAGCCGGCATCTATCGGGACTACCGCGCGGGAAAATAAACCGCTGCTTATAGAACGAAAAAAGACCGTCTTCGGGATGAAGACGGTCTTTTGTTAGATTATCGGAAGGATTCTGTCCAGTAGTGCTGGTTGTAAATGTCGGTAAAGCGATAGGTGGCGCAGATGGCGCTGCGGTCGATCTCGACGTTGGAGATGACCATATCCTCGGTGACCGTCATGGGATCGCCCAGATAGTAGCTGTCGAGGTAGGTGCCGTCATAGCCGTAATAGTCGCAGATGAAGTCGAGGGTATCGCCCGGCTGCAGCTCGATCATGGCCTTGGCCACGGTCTCGGTCTCGCCATCGGGATAGACGGCACGGGCGCCGGTGATATAGCCATAGGGATTCTCATCGTCAAAGACCAGCATGAGCTCGACGCGCTGGCCGTTGAGCATGGCGGGGACATAGCCTGTGATGGTGTAGTGCTCGCCGTCGTCGGTGGTGCCGGTATGATAATAGGCCACCGGCTGATCGTTGATGGCCAGCCATGTGCCGTCGGTGGCGCCGATCAGGCCGCCCAGTTCATCGAATTCAAAGACATTGTCGAGGCCCAGATCGATATAGCCCTCACCGTCGTCGAAGAACATATTGAGCTCAAGGCCCTGCACCAGATTCCACTGGGCTTCGCTCAGGTTGATGGTGCCGTTCTGCCAGACCAGCTGGGAGGCGTCGAAGCGGTTGCCCGAGATATAGTCAACCAGAGCGTCCTCGCCCAGAGCACGGCCCGAAAGGAAGCCGGTATTGCCCGAGGTCAGGCCATTGATCGAGCCGACGTTGCCCTGCAGGAAGGAGCCCAGCAGCTCGGCGATCATGGCATTGGGGTCGGCCGATGCGCTGCCGCTGCCGCCGCCGGCTGCACCCTGCATGAGGGTACCCAGCAGCGAAGGCAGGGGAGATGCCGTGCCGCCCGCAGCCGCCTGACCGCTGACTTCGACGCTGGCAAACTCCTGAATGCAGCGTGCGTATTCGTCATCCATGCCGATCAGCTCGTAGGTCTCTACAGCCTGGTCGACATTGGAGGTCTTGCGATAGGGGAAGTAGATCGACAGACCGTAGGAATTGGTCATATTGGAAGATGTGCGGTTATACTTGACCGCACCCAGCAGGGCCTCGGCCAGCTCTTCGCCCTCCTGTGTGCCCATATTCTTGGCCAGATGGACCAGGTCGACCTGATCGATGCGGCTCGACTGGGCAAACTCGCGGGTGTTGCTGCGTGCCTTGGAGACCGTCTGGTAGGACTGATCCTCGATCAGCTTGCTGGTCGATTTGGAGAAGTCCTTGAGGGCTGCGGGAACGGTGGCTTCCAGCTCGGCCAGGTCGATGATCGACAGGGTGGTCGACTGGCCGCGGCACTTCTGTGCGCAGACGTCAACAAAGTCGTCGATGATCTTCTGTCCGATCTCGATGGTGGGCATCGAGGGATTCTTGGAAAGCTGGGTCAGCCAGTCGGTATAATACCAGCCGACGCCCGGTTCGGTCTCCTCGGAGGCCAGCAGATAGTCGCCGTACTGGGAAGCCATGAGGGCGGTCTCCAGTGTGGCCATCAGGCAGGCGTCGAAGCCGATGAAGTCAAACTCCACGCCGCCCTGCTGCAGGGCCTTGTTGATGCCCGACAGATCCATCGAGCCGCTGCGCTGGAACTTTTCGTCATAACCGTAACCCGAGATCGATCCGCCGCCGTGATCCCAGAAGATCAGCTCGTTGCGGTTGGCCGGGAAGTTCTTGCCGCACCATTTGATGAAGTCGGCCAGGGTGTCGGGATCGGTCATGGCAACTTCGCCGGCATTCTCGACCAGGCAGGCCATCTTGCCGCCCTTGATCTGCCAGATCTGGTTCTGCTTGCTGGACACCACATTGTTGCGCCAGCTGCTGCAGCCGCCGGTATAGACGATCAGGTTGACGTTGTCGCCCACCTCGGCGTTGAGCATCTCCTGCAGGTCGGATGTGCCCATGCCGCTGCGGGATTCAAGGTCGGTGCCGCACATATAGACCATGATGGTGACGGTATCCTTCTTATTGCCAAGGATCTTTGTATACTTGGCGCGGGCGCCCTTGGCCACCGAGGTGTCGAGGGTGCCGGTATTGTCGTCGCCCTCCCAGCCCGAGCTGACGCTGCCGCCGCCGAGGGTAGAGAACAGAGATGTGGGGTCGAAGGGGATGGTGGCATTCTGCTGCTGCTGGGTCTGCTGCTGCTGGGTCTGCTGCTGTTGGGTCTGCTGCTGGGTGCCGGTCGAGGCTTCGCCGCCGCCCAGAAGGCCATTGAGCAGGCCCGATCCGCCGCCGCCAAAGAGCAGCATGGCGATCAGAATGAGGGTGACCAGGGGGCTTTTGCCGCCTGCACGGGTGGTGCGCTTGCCGCCGGAGGCCGCCGGACGGCTGCCGCCTGCGGGAGCCTGACTGCCGCTGCCGACCGGGCCTGTGCCCAGACCGTCGCCGCGGCGTCCTACGCCCTTGCCCGCACCGGTGACATTTTTCTCACGGCCGCGGGGCCGTTTGGGTGCGTTTGCCATAGTGTTTTCCTCTCTTTATTTATGGGATATTTTTATGTTACTGTATTTTCGGCCAAATTGCAACCAAAAGCCAGTTCGTCGTATCCCCTTGACAGAGCCGGATGCTTCACGCTAAACTGTAGAAAACAGAAACGAGGTGCAGTTCCCGATGCGTATCTACGATATTTCCCAGGAAGTTTTCTCCTGTACGGTCTATCCGGGGGATCCCCGGCCCGAAGCAGAGGCCCTCAGCCGCATGGAGGCAGGGGAACTCTATAATCTGACGGCCTTTTCCATGTGCGCCCACAACGGCACCCATGTGGATGCCCCCTTTCATTTCATCGGGGACGGCAAGACCATCGACCGGCTGTCGCTGGAGGCCTTTGTCGGCCCCTGTTATCTGGCCCGCCCCACCGGCGATCCCGATGCAGCGGCGGCAGAAGAGATGGCAGCGCAGGCACGCGCACAGGGCTGCGGCAAGCTGCTGATCGCCGGCGATGTTGTGGTGACGGCCGAAGCCGCCCGGGTCTTTGCCGAGGCCGGCTTTGACCTGATCGGCGTCGAGCGTGCATCGGTCGGCCCCGTGGATGCCCCGATGGAAGTGCATCTTCTGCTGCTGCGCCGGGAGATCGTGCTGCTGGAGGGCCTTGTGTTGGCCGATATTCCCGAAGGCCGCTATTTCCTCAATGCAGCGCCGCTCAATCTGGCCGGCGCGGACGGCGCACCCTGCCGCGCATGGCTCATGGAACTATAAGCGCCTGCACCCATCCCATACCCAAGGAAAGGAGCCTGACTTTTATGAAAAACAAAGCAGCAAAGCCCATGCCCGGATGGATGGTGATCCCCGTCGTGATCTTCTGCGCGATCGCCGCCGTCTGGATCTTTTTAAGTGCCCCCGAGCATATCGAAGACGAAAATGGCCCCGACAACTACGCCCTGCACACCATCACCGACGGCGATATCATCAAAGGCGAATACGGCAGTGTGGGCGGCCCCGAGATCTCGAAAAGCATACTGACCGGCGATACCGTCGAGTTTTCGGCAGAAAAGTTTACCGGTGTGGCCGACATCCTGTGGGATAATCTGCTGGGCAGGTCGGACTTCACCCTCAGTCTTGCCAATTTTCAGGTGACCGGCGGCAACTTTAAAATGGCCGTCGTCCACGAGGACGAGATCGTTGCCGTGCTGACCCCCGACCTGTTTGTCGACTATCGCCTCGACAACATCAGCGGCCATGTGGTCCTGCGTATTGCCGGCGAGAGTGCATCCTTCAGCTTCGCCATGAGCCAGAGCGAATACGACCGCCATTCCCACGCCGAATAAAACAAAAAGCACCCCAAAGGGTGCTTTTTTCATGTGGTACGGGTAGTGGGACTTGAACCCACACGCTTGCGCACAGGAACCTAAAGGTGATGTCACCTCAGTGAAGGGTAGTAATTGTAGAAGTAACAATGGATTTTACTGCTTTTTTGTGCCAAAAACTTCATCTAACATATCGCTCACTTCCTTGTCTGTGGCAAATGTGTCAACATCATACTTCTCCAAATCGCTATATGGAATAACAATATCATTTGGATACTTACAGGCTGCAAGTTTTCGAGCAATGATATGTTCAGATACAATTAGTACAGCTGTTAAAAGTATTGTGAATACGACAGCAACCATGGGTTTATAAGTATCTGCGACGAAATAAGCAATTAGATATCCTATAATTAAATCTACAAATGCCAATGCATTAACATATACTTCGCTTGTGATCGCTTGTAGTTTTTCTTTATTAAGTACACAGTTATCTTCATCGTCGCGTTTAACAGTATTGCTTCCGGGAAAGTACTTGCGCACAATTTGTTCTTTATTCGCACCTTTTAAGCACCATAATAATAAAATCACGGCACCGGTTAGTTGCAAAGATATAGAAATAACTTGAATCATCTGACCCTCCAGATTGTTAAATTATATAGAGGAAATATATCCCCAAGACTTACCCAAACGGACTTTCCGAATCTTTCTTGCTTCTGCCATTTTTCCAAGAATCCGGTTTGCGGTAGCCGCAGAGACACCCAGCATTACCCGCACATCGGCATTGGTAATCGTTCCATGCTTTTTCAGGAAACGCTCGATTTGATACCAACGCCGTTCCTCGGTGCTCATATTCTCTGTATTACCAACCTGCACAGCCTCCAGCAAGGCTTCTTTGATTGCGGAGAGCATAAACTCAATGAAAGCGGTGGACTCAGCCTCGTTGTTGGAACGATTGATGGCCTGATAGTATTCGTCCTGGCGGTCGTGGATGATGGACTCCACCGGAAGCCAGGCGAACATCGGCTTCCACAGGGTAAGCAGCAG
>JAFQKM010000127.1 GCA_017396925.1 Clostridia bacterium | reverse complement strand
GCATCGAGGCCCGAAGCCGAGCGGACGTATACGGGCGGATAACCGGCCCGGATCAGCAGGTCATCGAGGTCAAACAGGTCGGTGCTCCGCCCTTCGTTGACCAGAATGTAGGTCTTGATGAGCACATCGCGGGGCACCTCTTTTTTGCCCGAAACATAGTTGGCAAGATCCTTGCGGATGGGGTTGGGATCGCCCAGCTTGTCGTCGTCCAGCATCTTGCGCAGGGCGGCAAGGGCCTCGGCATCGGGCTCCTCGCGATCGAGTTCTTCCATCAGCTCGGGATGGGGCAGCGCCATCAGGCGCAGATCATCGGCCATTTCGATGATGCTGCGGGTGTAGGTGACCTGCTCGATCTTACCGTAGGCCGTGACGGCCTCGCGGGTCAGCGTTTCTTTCATATAAGGGGTATAGAGCTCCATAAATGCCTCCCGGCGGCTGCGGGAGCAGAGATGGAAGTCGGATGCATGGGCATCCAGAAAGGCGCGGAAATGGGCCAGCTTGGTCTCGCGGGGCATGGCGTCGGGCAGACGGGGCAGGAACTCGACGAAGTCGTTGTAGATCGACTGGGTGGCCTTCTCCCCTACCGCCTCTTCTCCATCGACCAAAAGGGCATTTTCGCCCGTTTGCTGCGGCGCGCAGATCAGCTCGTGGGCCACCGTGATATCCAATCGGCAGGCGATGCAGAATCCGTAGATCAGCTCTTCGCGGCTGGCGGCATAGATCCAGCCCATCTGCAGGCCCTTTTCAAAGAAGGCGCGGGCACGGGTCGTATCCAGCCCCAGCAGGATGCAGACCTGAAAGAGCAGGCTGCGGTCGCGGGTGACCTGCTCGCCGTTTGCCCAGCGGGCTACCTTGCGCTCGTTGGATTTGCGGCTGGTCAGCGGCTTTCCGCTCCCATCGGTATTAAAGGGGCTCTCGGTAAGCAGGCGGGCCATATCGGCGCGGGACAGGCCGGCGGCCTGCAGATATTCGGAAAACAGCCCGGCAAAGGTCTGGCGGTCTTTGGCGTCCAGCTGCCATCCGGCTTCGGAAATATAGCGCTGGGCCTCCATGGTGGGTGTAGACATGGGTTCTCCCCCTCTCTATTGTGCAAATATCCGCCGCCTGCAGTGCAGACGGCGGATATGATCGGATACATATAAATCGGTTGGTTTAGCGCTTGTCGCGATCAAAGATCTTGAGCAGAACGTCGATGGCCTCGTCGATCTCCTCGTCCTTCTTGGCAGCGGTCTCCTGTACAGCTTCGGGTGCCTCGGTGAAGGCCTTTTCCTGTACGGCTTCGCTGACAACGGGAGCCTTGATCTTTCTGGGGGTCTCGCCGGGCTTTGTGGGGGGCTCGGTGTCGAAGCCTGTGGCAATGATGCTCAGGCGGACCTCATCCTCCAGATTGTCGTCGATGGCAGCACCCCAGATGAGGTGTACATCGGGATGTGCGGCTTCCTGAACCATAGCAGCTGCATCCTCGACCTCTTCCAGAGAGATGTCTTCGGAGCAGGTGAAGTTGACAACAACACGCTTGGCGCCGTCGATGGATGTCTCAAGCAGGGGGCTCTTGATGGCCATCTTGGCAGCCTCAACGGCCTTCTCCTTGCCGGAAGCACGGCCTGTACCCATATGGGCGTAACCGGCGTCGGTCATAACGGTGGAGATATCGGCGAAGTCGAGGTTGATAATACCTGCGACGGTGATCAGCTCGGAAATGCTCTGAACGCCCTGCAGCAGAACGCTGTCGGCGATCTCGAAGGCGTTGCGCAGGGTGACCTTCTGCTCGCTGACCAGCTTGAGGCGCTCGTTGGGGATGACGACCAGTGCGTCGACCTTTTCCTTCAGAGCCTCGATGCCGGCCGAAGCCTGCTCGATGCGCTGTCTGCCCTCCCAGGAGAAGGGACGTGTGACGATACCGATGGTCAGGATGCCCATCTGCTTGGCGATCTCGGCAATGACGGGTGCGCCGCCTGTGCCTGTACCGCCGCCCATACCGGCTGTGATAAAGACCATGTTGGCGCCCTGCAGCAGCTGACGGATCTGATCCTCGCTCTCGCGGGCAGCCTTTTCGCCGATCTCGGGCTTGGAGCCTGCGCCCAGACCGCCGGTCAGCTTGGAACCGACCTGCAGCTTGACATCGGCTGCCGAGAACTTCAGCGCCTGACTATCTGTATTAACGGCAATAAAGTCGACACCCTTAATGCCGGAATTGACCATGCGATTCACTGCGTTGCCGCCGCCGCCGCCAACGCCAATGACTTTGATAACAACACCGGACTCTGTGCCGGTTTCCATTGCGAAGCCCATATATCTTCCTCCAAAATTAATATTTCACATTGCTCTGGCTGAAATAGCCTGTCTTTCCATCCGACACGTCGATCGAGCCGCGGTCGTTGGGACCGAGGGCTGCAATGACGGCATCGACAAACTTGAACTTGCGCTCGAGATCGTCGCCCGTACCGACGTAGACGGTAAATCTTTCCATATAGTCAAAGTGTATATCATACACTTTCGTGATGTCAATGTCACCTATATAGCTTAGTATATCATTGTTTTTTGCGGTATTCAATACAGAAAAAAGGGCTTTTTCGCTTTCTTCATCAAAAAACTTCGCCATTTTGCCCACTTCGGGATTTTCCAGTTCGCCGCCGGTAACTTTGGGCAGAGCCTCTGCCTTGGCCGCCGTGGTTTTGGCCAGGATCTTGCCGCTGCCGTCGATGACATACCAGCCGCCGTTGCTGTAAATGACCGCCGCTTCGGTGCAGGGTGTGACGATGATCGACAGCACGTCGGGCAGGGTGCGCTTCATCTGAATGGTCTCGATGTAGGGGCATTGATAGAAGATACGGTTGATGGAGGCGAACTTATTGAAGAGAAACATACTGTCGCCCTGCTGCAGGCCGGAGGCCTCGATGATCTCGGCGTCGCTGTAGGGGGTCTCGCCCACCACGCGCACCTCGCCGATCTTGAAGAAGATGACGGCGGCCGACACCAGCGCCGACAATACCAGGGCAAGGCAAATAAAGGACGTGGCGAAGCTGAAGCTGCGCGTCCTGCGTTTGCGATTTCGTTTTGCCATGCTCTTGGTCTTTCTGCTCAATGTGGTTCTCCTGAATCTGTATTCTTATGCGTTTCGTATGGGTTTAGCCGATGGTTTCGTTGATGGCGGCGCAGATGCGGTCGAGGGCATCGTAATTGGCCAGCTTCTTTGCATTCTCGGCCATCTTGGCCAGCTTGGCCGGATCGTCCAGCAGCGCCTTGGTGCGGGCAAAGAGGGCAGCGCCGTCGTCCTCCTGCTCGAGGGCAACGACGGCGGCGCCGGCACGCTCGAGGGTGCGGGCGTTCTTTTCCTGATGGTTGTCGGCCACATAGGGCGAGGGTACGATGATCGAGGGCTTGCCGCAGGCACAGACCTCGGCCAGTGTGCTGGCGCCGGCGCGGCAGATGACCAGATCGGCCCCGTTCATGGCGCCGGCCATATCATAGATGTATTCGACCAGGCGGACATTTTCGGTGGCGCTCAGGTCGACGCCCTTGGCTTCGATCTCGCCGGGCATCCACTGGAAGTTGGCCTTACCGGCGGCCTGCAGCAGGTTGAAGCTGCCATCCTTGGCCAGCAGGGCGATATAGTCTTCCATCTTCTTATTCATATAGAGGGCGCCGACCGAACCCCAGAAGCAGAGGACGGTGGGCTTGCCGTTGTCGAACAGCGGGGTGGTCTGCTTGCCGATGCCGTCGATCAGCTCCTGACGGACCGGGCTGCCGGTATAGACGACGCGTTTGGCGCCTTCGAAGAAGCTGCGGGTCGACTCGAAGGAGATCATGACGCAGTCGGCCTTTCTGGCCAGCTGCTTGAGGGCGACGCCCGGTGTGGCATTGACCTCCAGCATAGCGGTCCTGACGCCGCAGGCCTGGGCCGCATAGACCATGGGGAAGCAGGCATAACCGCCGGTACCGACAACGATATCGGGCTTCTGCTCGCGGATGATCTTCTTGGCGGCGCTGACGGCCGAAAGGGTATTCCTGATGGCGCCGATGTTCTTCTTGATGCCGGCAGGGCTGAGGCTGCGGGACAGGCCGGTCAGCGGGAATGTATAGATCGGATAACCGGCACGGGCAACGAGCTGTTCCTCGATGCCGCCCTTGCCGCCCGAAAAGGCGATCTCGATGCCGGGTGTGTTCTTCTTCATGTAATTGGCGATGGCCAGCGCGGGATTGACATGGCCCGCGGTACCGCCGCCCGCAAAAATGATCTTCATGGATCTTCCCCCTTATCTCACTTTCTTTTCTTCCTTGTCTTCGGGCACGATGCGGCGGGAGACCGCCAGTACGATGCCGACCTCACCCAGCAGCATGAGCAGCGAGGTGCCGCCATAGCTGAAGAAGGGCAGCGCTGCGCCGGTGACCGGCAGCAGGCCCGAAACGACGCCTATGTTGAAGATCGTCTGAATGGCGATCTGGGATACGATGCCTGCCACCAGCAGGGTGCCGAACTTGTCGGGCGCCTTGGAGGCGATATAGAAGCCGCGCAGGATGAGCCCAGCAAAGAGGAGCAGCACCAGCAGTGCGCCCACAAAGCCCATCTCCTCGCACCAGACCGAGAAGATAAAGTCGTTGGCCGGTTCGGGCAGATAGAGGTGCTTCTGACGGCCCTGGCCGAGGCCGGTGCCCCACAGGCCGCCGCTGGCGATGGTGATGAGCGACTGTGCGCCCTGCCAGCCCTTGCCGCGGAAATCGATAAAGGGATCGAGCCAGACCTGAATACGGGTCATGGCATAGCCGTATTTGCTCAGATACCAGGTCAGGAAGCCGCCTGCGCCGCCGACAGCCGCCACGATCCAGCCCAGATGCATGCCGCCCATGAAGATGATGACGGCGCCGATGCCGGCGATGGTGACGGTGGCCGACAGGTG
>JAFQKM010000126.1 GCA_017396925.1 Clostridia bacterium | reverse complement strand
GGGTCAGACCATAGGAGGTCTACTATGAAAATCGATAAATCTTTACTTTCCGGCAGTCATGCCATGCTGGTGCTTTCGCTGCTCAGCGAGCGCGAGAAATACGGCTACCAGATCATCACCGAGCTGGCCTTACGCTCGGACGATACCTTTCAGATGAAGGAAGGCACCCTCTACCCCATCCTTCACGCGCTGGAGAAGGACAAATGCATCGAGGGCTTTGAGCAGACCGCCCCCACCGGCCGTGTCCGCCGCTATTACCGCATCACCCCCAAGGGTCTGGCATTGCTGGAGGAAAAACAAGCCATGTGGGCCGAGTTTACCGAAAAGGTCAATGCCGTCATGAAACCCATGACACCCAGCGAGGTGTAGCTTTTATGCCCAAACGCTATTCCGCAAAATACAGTTGGACCAAACGGGTCGGCAGCTTTATCCTCCATCCGTCCGACCGTGCCGCTGTCATGCGCGAGCTGGACGGCCATATCGAGGACCGCATCGAAGCCTACATCGAGGCCGGACTCTCCCGGGAAGAAGCCGAAGCCAAAGCACAGACCGCCATGGGTGACCCCACAGCCGTCGGCAAACAGCTGGCAGCGCTGCATAAACCGTGGCTGCGCCTGCTGCAGATCAGCAACCCCTATAACCTGCTGCTCTCCCTGTTGGCCTATCTGCCCCTCTTTGTTTTTCCCCTTCGCTATGGCATCGGCCAAAAGCTGATCCTTGCCGGTTTTGGCCTTCTGCTGCTCTGTCAGTTCTTCTTCAACCGCGGACACCAGTTTTCCAACGCCCAGGACCCCCACGGCAAAACCATGGAAAAAATGACCCTTGCAGCCATGGAGAAATATACCCCCATCACCACCCACGGCAGCTACGGCGGCATCGGCGTCACCGGCCCCACCCAGAACATTCAGGCCACCGACAGCCAGCGTGCCCAGCTGCTCTGCTGGCTTCTGGTTTTTGGCATTTGGTTTTTCAGCCTTGTCGGTTTCAGCGATGCCCTCTACGGTGTTGCAGCCGAGCTTGCATTTGCCGACTATATCCCCCTTTTCCTCGGCCTGACGCTGACAGCAGCCGCCGATTATCTGCTGGCCAGACCCAAAGGCACCAAAACCATTCTGTTGCTGCTTGCCGCCTGCGGTCTGCTGGCCGTATGGGCCACACTGCTCATTTTGTGATCCCACCCGAAAACCAACCGAAAGGAGGTCCCCCTGTCCAAGCATTATACCCCACTCTATGATTGGAGCTGGCAGGTCGGACGGCAGATCGCCGATCCCGACGACCGTGCCGCCGTCATGCGCGAGTTGGACGGCCACATCGAGGACCGTATCGAAGCCTACATCGAGGCCGGACTCTCCCGCGAAGAAGCCGAAACCAAAGCACAGGCTGCCATGGGTGACCCCGAAGCTATCGGCAAACAGCTGGCAGCACTGCATAAACCGTGGCTCAATACCCTGCTCCGGCTGAGCCGCGCCTTCTGCGTGGTCTGCCTGCTGCTGGCCTATTATATCTTCGGTTCGGGCGCCATCGTCGCCGACTGGTATGCCCCCGAAAACGTGGCCAGCCTTGCGGAAACTGCCAACCTCCGTGCCGCCGAGTCCATGCGGCGCGAGCATCCCGATACCGTCGCGCTTATGCCCTGTGACCTGTGGAACGCAAACGGCTATACCTTCCGCCTGGAGGACGGCTACCGCCTGCGGAAGCTGCTCCATGCCGAGATCACCTGCAGCCGCCGGCCGCTGCTGCCCTTTCCCAAGGGTGTATTCAACGAGCTTGGCTTTGTCGATCAGGACGGTCGGGCATTGGACCATACCCTGCGGTTCGCAGATGAAGATACTGCCCTCTATACCGTCAAGCTGGAAGAGAACACCACGCAGGTCACGCTGCGCTATGCCTTTGGGCAGGCCGGCTTTGAAGCTGTACTTCAGGAGGTGCAGAAATGAAAAAACAGATGCAGATCGCCCTCTTTCTGACGGCCGGGCTTGCCATCCTGCTCTTTTTCGCCAGCGGCCTCTACTGTGTCCTGCCCGAACAGGTCATGCACCGACAGATGCGTGCCTATCTGGTGCAGGACTTCGAGATCATCCGCGAAGAAGCGGCCAGTCTTTATCTGATGGACTTCAATCCCGAATATCTGATGCTGGCACAGGACAGCGACCATCTCTACCTCGGTCATGTGCAGGGCAAGCTGGACAATGGCTGGCGTCGGCTGGGCCACTGGGAGCCGGCCGGCGACCTGACCACCCATCCACGCGGCGAGGTCCTCAGCTTTATCCCTTCGCCCATTATGCTCGAAGCTGCGACGACCGAAGCCCAGCAGGCCGAAAGCGGCTATTATTCGATGGATACCCTCCCGGTTTTCGTCATCGATGAGGGCCTGCAGGGGGATACCGTCGAGGGTACCTTGGACTTCACCATCCAAAAGGGCAAAGGTTTTTATGAGCGTTTTGCCGGCCTGCGCCTCGAAATTGATGCCCGGGCCGAGCTGGATGCCGAAGGCCGTGGTATGCTTTCCTTCAGCCCCTTCGGCCTGCGGATGTCGGGCATCACCCCCGATATGGAGTTCGAAGAGGATGACCCCCTCTGGCTGGGCCGTAGCCTGTTTTACCGCATCATCGACCGCGATCAGGCCATCGACCTCCATCTGACCCTGCTGAAGGATGGCAAGGCCATCCATACCGAAACCGTTCGCCTTGGCGAAGAATAAGAGGAAGGAGGTCCCCATGTCCAAGCATTATACCCCGCTCTATGATTGGAGCTGGCAGGTCGGACGGCAGATCGCCCCTACACCGGTCTGGCGGGGGTAGCGCCAAAAAGCCGTCCCTTTGCGCTGAAAGCGCGAGGGAAGGGGGACCGCTTTAGCGGTGGAAGGGTCTTTTACTGAGCTTGGTAAAAGATATGGAAAGAAAAATAGCCACACTCTCCCGGCATTGGCTTTGCCAACGCCGCCCTCCCTCTCGCCGCTGGAGGGCTCCACAATGTCCCGCAAGCCGACCCCTACGGACGGCAGATCACCGGTCCCATTTTTCATCTGCATCGGCAACTTTCCTCTTGACTTAAAGCTGACTTTAAGTGCTATGCTGAAAGCATGAAAGATCAAAAGGAGGATCCACTCATGGCAGTACAGTATCGTAAACTCCCCCGCGGCGAAGAAATGCTCTCGACCATCGGTCTGGGCACCAGCTTCATGCATCTGCTTTCGGCCGAACAGGTGGCCGAGCTGATCAACGTCGCCCTCGACGGCGGCATCAACGTCATCGACTTCCTCTCCCATCGCGGCAAGGCCATCGAAAACATGGCGGCTGTCCTGCGCGAGCGCGGCAAGGATGTCTTCCTGCAGCAGCATTTCGGCGTCCACTTCCCCGACGACCAGTATACCAAGCTCTATGATCTCGACGCCATCAAGCGCACCATCGAGACCGACCTCAAGCTGCTCGACCGCGACTATATCAACGCCGCCCTCTTCTCCAACATCGACAACGAAGAGGAATACGGCCGCATGACGGCAGACGGCGGCATCTGGGACTATATGCAGGAGCTCAGGAAAGCCGGCGTCATCCGCCACTTCGGCTTTGCCTCCCACGACATCGATATGTGCAACAGGCTGCTCGACATCGGCGGCTTCGACCTTTTCATGCTCAGCCAGAATGCGGCGGCCGACTTCTCGCCCGAGGGCGGCAAGTTGAGCTTCGACCCCAAGCGCCAGCAGCTCTTCCAGCGCTGCCAGAAGGAAGGCGTGGGCATCACCTGCATGAAGACCTTCTTCGGCGGCAAGCTGCTCGACGAAAAGATGTCGCCCTTCGGCGTCAGGCTGAGCCCCTGGCAGTGCATCCAGTATAACCTCGACCGTCCGGCCATCCTCTCCTGCCTGTGCGGCGTCCACAACGTCGATCAGGTACGCGAGCTGCTGCGCTTCTATGAAGCCTCGGAGGCCGAGCGCGATTATTCGGTCATCGGCAGCCTGGAGATGGACAACATCACCGACGCCTGCATCTACTGCAACCACTGCCAGCCCTGCCCGGCCGGCATCGACATCGCCGCCGTCAATATGTATAAGGATCTGGCCCAGATCGGCGACACCGACGCCATCGATCATTATCGCGGCCTGACCGCCCACGCAGAAGACTGCATCGGCTGCCGCGCCTGCGAGGCCCGCTGCCCCTTCCACCTCAGCCCCTTTGAAAAGATTCAGCAGGCCAAGGAATTCTTCAAGT
>JAFQKM010000125.1 GCA_017396925.1 Clostridia bacterium | reverse complement strand
TCTTTCACACAAATTCCTCCCTTGCTTTTTGGTAGTATTGTTTACAAAAAGCCGCAAGATATTTGCGTGAAATGATTGCAATTTTATTTTTTCATGGTAAAATAATAATGTAAATCTAATTCAGGAGGTATGTTATCATGGCATACAAGATCAATAAGGACGTTTGTGTCGGCTGCGGCGCTTGCGCAGCTCAGTGCCCTGTCAGCGCTATCGTTGAGGCTGACGGCAAGTACGAGATCGGCGAAGGCTGCGTTGGCTGCGGCGCTTGCGCTGGCCAGTGCCCCGTTGGCGCTATCGACGAGGAATAATTTCCTGCGATAGGCTGAACTGAACACCTAAACGAAGATGGCGGTTTTACCTTTCGTAAAACCGCCATTTTGCGAATTCATTGCTTTTTTCACCTATACAGAAACTGACATAAAGGCGGACAACTACATTGGAAATCAACAGATTCACAGACTATAGAGACAAGATCGTCGAGAGCTGCGCGAAGGTCATCGTCGGCAAGAACGATACCATCGAGATGGTGCTGACCTGCTTTATCTGCGGCGGCCATGTTCTGCTGGAGGACGTTCCCGGCACCGGCAAGACCATGCTGCTGCGTGCCTTTGCCAAGACCATGGGCAGCGCCTTCAAGCGCATCCAGTTCACCCCCGACCTGCTGCCTTCCGACCTGACCGGCATCAACTTCTACAACCAGCACACCGGCCAGTTCGAGTTCCGCCGCGGTCCCCTCTTCTCCAACATCATCCTGGCCGACGAGATCAACCGCGCCACACCGCGCACCCAGTCGAGCCTGCTGGAGGCCATGGAAGAAAAGCAGATCTCGGTCGACGGCGCCACCATGTCGCTCTCCGAGCCCTTCATGGTCATGGCCACCCAGAACCCCATCGAGTCCTACGGCACCTTCCCCCTGCCCGAGGCCCAGACCGACCGTTTCTTCATGCGCCTCAAGCTGGGCTATATGACCCGCGAGCAGGAGCTTTCGGTTATCGCCCGCGCCTCCACCACCGACATCATCGCTTCCCTCGAGACGGCGGTCACCCCCGAAGAGACCCAGTATCTCAAGGAAAACTTCAAATACATCACCGTGCATCCCTCGGTTGCCGGCTATATGATGGACATCATCGAGGGCACCCGTAAGGAGAGCGCCTTTGTCACCGGCGTTTCCACCCGCGGCGCCATCGCCCTCTACAAGGCCGCACAGGTCACCGCCGCCTTCTCGGGCCGCGATTTCGTCCTGCCCGAAGACGTCAAGAAGGTGGCCCCCCATGTCCTGGCCCACCGCATCGTCAGCGGCTCGGCCCTCTCGTCGGAAGACTCGGTCAAGTATATCGAAAAGATCATCGCCGGTATCCCCGTACCGCTGGAAAGCTGAGCCTATGCTTCTTTATCTCGTCTTTCTGGTCATCCTGGCGGCCATCCTGCAGGAATACACCCTGCGACACGCCCTCGACAAGGTGACCTATGATACCTTCCCCTCCAGGACCACCGTCGACCCCGGCGAGGTCTTCGAGATCGTCACCCGCATCAGCAACCCCAAGTGGATGCCGGTCTCCTACCTGAAGTTTCAGGAATCCCTGCCCATCGAGCTGCAGGCCGAGGGGGATATCAAGCTGCGCCGCGACACCGAGCTCAGCCGCCTGACCACCACCACCTTCCTCAAGCCCCACCAGCTGCTGGAGCGCCGCTTTCAGGCCAGCCTGCCCGAACGCGGCCGCTATTTCCTGCGCGGCGCCACCCTGATGGGCGGCGACTTTCTGGGCACCCGCACATCCACCGAATACTTCCCGGTCAACCGCGAGATCGTCGTTGTGCCCAAGCCTCTGCCCGAGGCCCGCTTCGGCGAGACCCTGGGCGATTATCTGGGCAATATGTCGGTCAACCGCTTCATCATGGAGGACCCCGTGCTGACCCTCGGCTTCCGTGAATACACCGGCCGCGAGCCCCAGCGCGCCATTTCCTGGACCCAGAGCGCCCGTATGGGCCGCACCATGGTCAAGAACTACGACCATACCCTCGACCTTTCGGTCACCGTCATTCTCAATGTGGAATGTCCTGCCGATCTGGAAGGCCGCGGCCAGCTGATCGAAGACTGCTTCTCGGCCACCCGTACGGTCTGCGAAAAGCTGGAGGACAAGAAGATCAAATACGGCATTCTGACCAATGCCGCCGCAGCCGGCGCCATCGGTATGTGGTCGCAGGTCTCCGACGGCCTGGGCAAGAACCATATGATGACCATCCTCGAGGGCCTTGGCCGCGCCACCCATCAGTCGACCAACACCTTTGAAGGCATTGTCAACCGCGCCGTCCGCCGCGACGAAGCCGGACGCTATTACATCGTCATCACCCCCAGGCTGGATCCGGCCCAGAACGCCTGCCTCCAGCGCCTGAGCGCCCTCAAGGGGGGCAAGGCCTTTATCATCGACGCCCACAATCTGGCCGAGCTCCGCGCACAGGAGACCGGCAGCGCGGCAAAGGAGGCATAGCCTTTATGGAACTGACTGTATTTCTTAAAATGCTGCTCGACGCCGCCGTCTTTATGACGGTGGGCGGCTTTGCCCTCAATCTGGCCATGCCGGTCTCGGGCATGACCCCGGCCCTCATCTTCCCCGCGCTGGCGGCTGCCGGCGCCTTCCTGCTGGTGCTCAGGGAAAAGAACCGCTATCCCGCCCTGCTGCTCGGCCTGCCGGCCTTTGCCTTCGGACGGACGATGGGCGACTTTATCCTGCTGGGCATCCTGAGCGCCTATGTTTTCTACATCGTCCACAAGCAGATGTTTTTAAACGACGACGGCGACTTCCGCCAGGCCTTCCAGCCCCAGCTCTTCGTCTGCATCCTCTGCTGCATCGTCGCCGGCGTCACGGTCGACTTCCGCGTGCTCAACGAGGTGCTGCTGCCCTGCGTGCTGGTCATCATCGTCTCGTCGGTCGCCCTCATGCGCATCCTGCGCCACAACCGCGAGACCATCGATTCGGGCGCCTTCAAGCTGTCCAACACCATCACGGTGCTGCTGGTCTGCGCCTCTACCATGGTGCTCAGCTCGGGCATGGTGCTCGATACGGTATTCTCGGTGCTGGGCTTTATCTACAACAAGGTGCTGCTTACCGGCTTCGGCATTTTCCTGTCGGTGGCCATCCGCTTCCTCGCCCTCTTCAGCAAGCTCTTTGCCTGGATCTTCGGCAAGGAGGTCAGGTTCTATGAGGATGGCGACAAAGGCACGGTCGGCGCCGTCGACGAGCTGATCTATGATGAGGTCGAAGGCGAGCTGCCTCCCATCATCACCTGGATCTTTGTCGGCCTGCTGGCCGTCGGCGCCCTCTTCCTGGCCTATAAGGGCCTCAAGGCGCTGGCCGGCCGCAACCGCCGCTTTGAAGGCACCAGCCCCTTTGCCCTGCAGCGCCAGACCATCGAGGTGCCCAAGGAAAACCGCCGCAACCCCTTTGCCCGCCGCACCGAACGCGAGAGCATCCGCCATCAGTACCGCAAGTTCCTGCAGGAATGCCTCGACCGCGGCTTTATGATCACCCCCGACTTCGACTCGCAGGAGATCAACGACGGCGCACGGGATTACTTCCGCGGCGCGCCGCTGGACCCCTTCCGTCTGCTCTATATCAAGGCCCGCTATACCGACCGCGAGATCACCCGCGAGGAGGCCAGGCAGGCCAAGGCCCTCTATTCCGAAATCAAAAAATCCGCTGAAATAGAATAAGGAGACTGATCGATTATGAACAAGTATCTTGAAGAAGCAAAAGCCATGCTGCCCCATCTGCAGGAGATGCAGCAGCAGATCCACCAGTTCGGCGGCATCCGCTATGACCTGCGCCCCAGCGCCGACCTGATCATCCGCGAGCTGAAGGAGATCGGCCTGGAGCCCCAGGAGATCATCGACTGCGGCATCGTTGCCACCGTCGGCGGCAAGAAGCCCGGCAAGACCGTTCTGCTGCGTGCCGACTATGACGCTCTGCCCCAGGACGAGATCACCGGCCTGCCCTATGCCGCCACCAACGGCACCTGCCATTCCTGCGGCCACGACTATCATGCCGCCATGCTGCTGGGCACCGCCCGCCTGCTGAAGGCCCACGAAGACGAGCTGGAAGGCACCGTTAAGCTGATGTTCCAGCCCGACGAAGAGTTCACCACCGGCGCCAAGAACATGATCGCCGCCGGCGTTCTGGAAAACCCCAAGGTCGACGCCTCCTTTGCCATCCACATCGAAGCCGGCACCGAGCGCGACACCGTCGGTAAGGTCATCTGGTCGCAGGGCGCTTCCTATTCGGCTGCCGACCGTTTCTTCATCAAGGTCAAGGGCCGCGGCGGCCATGGCTCGACCCCCCACAACACCCTCGATCCCATCACCGCCCTGTGCAACGCCATCACCACCTCCCAGCATATCATCTCGATGGAGGTCCCCGCCAAGGAGCGCGCCGTGATCACCATCGGCCAGATCGAGGGCGGCACCGTTGCCAATATCATCCCCGACACCGCCGGCGCCAGCGGCACCATCCGCACCTTCTCCAACGAGATGCGCGCCTTCTGCCGCGACCGTCTGATCGAGATCTGCGAGACCACCTGCAAGGCCCTGCGCTGCGAATGTGAGGTCGAGATCTCTCCCGACGGCGTACCTCCCGTCATCAACAACGTCGAGCTGGCCCGCGAGATCCAGCCCTGGATCGAGGAGATCTGCGGCGACAACCACTACACCGCTGCCGAGCCTCTGTCCTTCGGTTCCGAGGACTATTCCTGGATCTCCGAAAGCGTTCCCGCCGTCATCATGACCCTGGGCGCAGGCACCCCCGAAAACGGTTATATCCACGGCGCACACAACCCCGCCATCCACTTCGATCCCGAATGCATGCCCTACGGTGTTGCCACCTTCACCAACCTGTGCGTCAACTACCTGAAGAACCACAAGTAAGCATTTTTTCCGCAGAAAGACTTCTGCATCCCATCCCGTTTTCATAAACTGATAGCCGGGGCTCTCTGCTGGGCCCCGGCTATTCCCATCCTATCCCCCCTGTAAGGAGGCATTCCATGACTGCCCTTTCCTATGCCGAGCTGCCCGTGCTCGACTGGTTCCAGACCATCCACAACCCGGTTTTTGATGGATTGGCCCAGATCCTCGACGTTGTCAACGGCCACGGCGAGATCTTTATTCTGATCTCGGCCCTGCTGCTGCTTTACAAGCCGACCCGCAAGGCCGGCCTGATCTGCGCCACCGCCCTGATCTTCGACTATCTGCTGGTCAATATGACCATCAAGCCCTGGGTCGCCCGTATCCGCCCCTACGACCTCAATCCGCTGGTCACCCTGATCACCGAGGCGCCCCACGATTTTTCCTTCCCCTCGGGCCATACGGCCGTTGCCTTTGCCTTTGCGGCTGCCGCCGCATCGATGGGCCGAAAAGCCCACACCCTTTCGCTGGCCTTTGCCTGCCTGATGGGCATCAGCCGCCTGTACCTCTATGTCCACTATCCCACCGATGTGCTGGGCGGCGCCTTCTTCGGCACCCTCTGCGGCATGGCGGCCCTTTTCCTGTGGAAAAAAATCTCTGAACGTGATAAAATATAAAATAGGGTGAAATACCCATTCCCAATTCCCACTGAGGTGATTTACACATGACTCTGATTCAAGGCATTATCCTGGGCGTTGTCCAGGGCTTTACCGAATTTCTCCCCGTATCCTCCTCGGGCCACCTGACCCTCTTCTCGGCCCTGATGGAGCTGCCCTCCGACATTCTGTTTACCATCGTTGTCCATCTGGGCACCCTGCTGGCCGTGATCATCGCCTTTTGGGAGGACGTCGTCATGCTGATCAAGGGTGCGCTGGGCCTGCTGTTCGACGGCTTCAAGACCCGTGATATCCCCAAGCGCCGCCTGGTACTGATGCTGCTGACCGCCACCCTGCCTCTGGTCATCGGCGCCCTGCTCAACGACACCGTCGAGGCCATGTTCGGCAGCCCCCTCTTTGTCGGCTGCGCCCTGCTGGTCACAGCCTGCGTGCTCTTTGTGGCCGACCGTCACGGCGGCGGACACAAGACGGCCGCCAACATGACCTTTAAGGATGCCGCCGTGGTGGGCTGCGCCCAGCTGATCGCCCTCTTCCCGGGCATCTCCCGTTCGGGCAGCACCATGTGCGCCGGCCTGTTCACCGGCCTCGACCGCGACTTTGCCGTCCGCTTCGCCTTCCTGCTGTCGATCCCTGCCGTTGCCGGCTCCTTTGTCTTCAAGCTGCCCGACCTGCTGGAGGGCGGCATGGTGGCCGCATCGGCGGCCCCCTACATCGCCGGCTTTGTGGCTTCGGTCGTCTGCGGCTATCTGGCCATCAAGCTGGTCAACCTGCTGGTTAAGAAAAACAGCTTCCGTTACTTCTCTTACTACTGCGCCGCCGTCGGCGTACTGACCATCATCCTCAATCTGATCTAAGGAGGGATCCCATGAGCGAAAAAAAGTCAACCACAGGCACCAAGGGTACCGCTCCCACCCGCTCCTCCGCCAAAACTTCCACTGCGAAATCCACCGCGTCCAAGAGTAAGCCGGCCGCCTCCTCCGCAAAGAAAAAGACCGGCGCCGCCGCCAAAAAAACGACCACCCAGACCGAGCGCCAGAAGCGCCTGCTGCACCGCAGCATCCGCGCCGGCGTCTACCTCTTCATGGCCTTTGTGGGCGTCCTCTCCCTCTTCAAGGTCGAGGGCTTTGTGCTCAACTGGTACAAGGCGCTCTTCGGCGCCCTGCTGGGCTACGGCTATTACCTGACCCCCCTCTGCTTCCTTGCCGCATCGGTCATGCTGGTGGCCCGCATGAAGCACAAGGTCCGCGCCCGCGAGACGGCCATCTTCTGCGTACCCGTACTCTTCGGCGCCATGGGCCACATGCTGCGCGACATCAGCCAGTATCCCCCCGGTCTGGCCGGCATCAAGCAGCTGTGCGTCACCGGCCGCGAACTGACCTCGGGCGGCCTGATCTCGGGTCTGCTGGGACGGTTCCTCAAGTCGGCCCTGTCGGCCGGCGGCGGTATCTTCCTCTGTGTGCTGGCCATCGTCGGCTGCATCTTTGTGGCCACCGGCACCAACCCGTTGGAGTTTATCAAGATGCTTCGTCCCACCCCCGAAGAGGAGGATGACGAGGCGGAAAAGAGCGAGCCTGCATGGATGCGCCGCCGGCGCGAGCAGCAGGCTGCCAAGGCGGCCGCCAAAGCCGCCGAAAAGGAAAAGAAATCGGCCGAGCCCGAGATCCTCCATTATGGCTACGACGAGGCCCTGCCCTTCGACCTGAACGGCAGAAAGAAGCCGGCCAAAGTCCCCGAGACTTCGGCGGCAGGCACCACCGGCGGCAAAAAGCTGACCTCGCTGGGCGGCGGTTTTGTCGACTTCTTCCATAAAGACCAATCGGATACCCCTGCCGTACCGGCCCGCAAGGATCCCACAGCGCCGGCTGTGCCCACCTTTGAGGTTTCGGACGCCGCCCTGCAGGAGCCCCGTACCGAACCGGCTGTCCAGCCCGATCCCTTTGGCTTCGGCTTCCCGGCGGACAAGCCCGAACCCCAGCCGCCCTTCGGCCATGCCGATCCTATGCCCGAAGACGATCTGCTGCCCTTTGATTTCTCGGGTGCACCGGTCGTCCGTCCCATCGAACCGGCTGCCGAGAACCCGGCGGCGGAGGGGCCCGAGCCGGTTATCGATGCGCCCTTCGATCTGCGCGGCGCCAAGCGTACCGACGGCCGGCCCCTGCCTTCGCAGGACGCGGCCTTTGATATCTTCACCGAAGACAATCCGCCCCCCGCCGAACTGAGCCTCGACGAAAAGCGTCAGGCCGCCAGCGAGGCCCATGAAGCCGCTGCCGCCGACAATCAAGTGGCCGCCCAGCTCAGCAAGGAGGCCGAAAAGGCCGAGGCGGGCCAGTATATCTATCCGCCCCTTTCCCTGCTGACCCCCGGCGAGCCCAGCCTGGGCGCCGATCACGAGAGCATCGTCCGCTGTGCCGAGCGCCTGATCGACACCCTCAAGAGCTTCAACATCGAGGCCACCATCGTCAACGTCACCAAGGGTCCCACCATCACCCGCTACGAGCTGCAGCTCCAGCGCGGCATCAAGTTCAGCAAGGTCACCAATCTGGCCGACGACATCGCCCTGGCACTGGGCGCGGCCGCCGTCCGCATTGCCCCCATCCCCTCCAACAACTCGGTCGGCATCGAGGTGCCCAACGACATTCAGGAAACCGTCTCGCTGCGTGACGTCCTGCAGAACAAGGCCTTCTCGGGGGCCAAGTCGAAGGTCTCCTTTGCCGTCGGCAAGGACATCGCCGGCCAGTGCGTCGTCGGCGATATCGCCAAGATGCCCCATATGCTGATCGCCGGTACCACCGGTTCCGGTAAGTCGGTCTGCATCAACTCGATCCTCATCTCGCTGATCTACAAATCCTCGCCCGAAGAGGTCCGCCTGATCCTGGTCGACCCCAAGATGATCGAGCTGGGTATGTACAACGGCGTGCCCCATCTGCTCATCCCGGTCGTCACCGAGCCCAAGAAGGCCGCCGGCGCCCTCAACTGGGCGGTGGGCGAAATGATGCGCCGCTATAAGCTGCTGGCCGATTATAACGTCCGCAGCCTCGAGGCCTATAACGAAGAGGTCCGCCGCCGCGGCGAGGGCAAGGTGCTGCCCCAGATCGTCATCGTCATCGACGAGCTGGCCGACCTGATGATGGTCGCCGCCAAGGAGGTCGAGGAATCGATCGCCCGTATTGCCCAGATGGCCCGTGCCGCCGGCATGCACCTGATCGTTGCCACCCAGCGCCCCTCCACCGATGTTATCACCGGCCTGATGAAGGCCAATATCCCCTCCCGCGTATCCTTTGCCGTTGCATCCCAGATCGAATCGCGCATCATCCTCGACCAGACCGGCGCCGAAAAGCTGATCGGCCGCGGCGATATGCTCTATAATCCTCTGGGCGCCGGCAAGCCCCAGCGCGTACAGGGCTGCTTTGTCAGTTCGCCCGAGGTCGAGTCGGTCATCGAGTTTGTCAAGAAGACCAGCACGGCCGAATATTCGCAGGAGATCCTCGATCATATCGAGCGTCAGGCCGAAGCCCAGGCCGCTGCCCAGCGCGGCGACAAGGGCGGCGACGATGGCGAAGAGGGCGATGATCCCCTGCTGATGGACGCCATCTCGGTGGTCGTCGACCGCGGCGAGGCCTCCACCTCCCTGCTTCAGCGCCGCCTCAAGCTGGGCTATGCCCGTGCCGCCCGCCTCATCGATATGATGGAAGAGCGCGGCATCGTCGGCCCGTTCGAGGGCAGTAAACCCCGATCGGTCTCCCTCACCCGTGATCAGTGGGCTGAAATGCAGCTCCGCATGAAGGGCTAAAGCCGTGCCGCCTTTCTTTTAAGCAATTATTTTTCCGGGGACATGTGCCTCGGAAAAATATCCATTTGAATATTGGCCCGAAAAACCAGCAAAGGGTTTTGAGGGTCAGAACCTGAAAGGAGAACCTACATGTCTTTCAAGAAAATCGAACCGAAGCATATCGAAGGCAACGTCATTGCCGCATTCGACAACGGCTGGGGTCTGGTCACCGCCGGCACCGAAGACAACTTCAATGCCATGACCATTTCCTGGGGCCAGATGGGCTGCCTGTGGAACCGCCCGGTCTGCACCGTCTACATCCGCCCCTGCCGCCACACCTACTCCTTTACCGAAGCCAACGACCGCTTCACCGTCTCCCTCTTCGATCCCACCGAATACCGCGAACCCCTGATGTTCTTCGGCACCAAGTCGGGCCACGATACCGACAAGATGCACGCCCCCGGCCTGACCCATATGGAGATCGACGGCTGCATCGCCTACAAGGAAGCCAAGTATGTTCTCGTGGTCAAGAAGCTCTACAGCCAGCAGTTCGACCCTGCCCTGGTTCCCGAAGAGGTTCGCACCACCAACTATAAGGGCGTCGCCGACGACGACCTCCACCGCCAGTATATCTGCCTCATCGAGGCCGCATACGAGCGCGCATAATCCACAGCATGTGAAAAGCCGCAGGCATAACGCCTGCGGCTTTTTTGTTGTGTATGGGGGTGTCACTCGCCTTTGCGGAGCTTATCGGTTTTGCTGCGGAGGGCGCCGAGGTCGGCTGCCAGATCCTTATATTCCTTCCGGATGCGCGCGAGGCCCGGCTGGGCGTCGCGGACAAAGTCGGCATTGGCGGCCGGATGCCCCTTCAGCTGCTCGAACATGGGCGTAACGGCCTTTTCCAGCGCGCGGGCACAGGCGAGGGCACGGTCGATCTCGCCCAGATGGAGATCGATCTCGCCCTGCAGCACTTCGACCTGTTTTGAACAGCGCCCGGCCTTCAGCAGGCGCAGGGCCATGGGCAGGCAGGTGAGCAGCAGCGCCCAGACCACCGTCCTGTGGACATGGGTCGCCGGATCGCCGCCCATACCGAGGATGGCCGCCAGATTGACGAGGGCAAAATGGAGGCCGCAGTTGAGCAGGCCGCCCGAGATCAGGCCGGTGGCCATGCAGAGACCGAGGGCCGCCATTCCGAAAACGCTCATACCGAGCACCTGCAGATCGAGCAGGCCGGGCAGGACAGACAGCAGAAGGGCTGCAAGCAGGCTGACGCCGATGGAGACTGCCAGACGCCCGCTGCGACCGGCAAATCGCCGGGGATCGAAGATCCCGCGCTCGAGGCTCTTGGTCCGGCCGTTCAGGTGGTCGGCCTCGCTGTGCAGCGCGGCAAAGGGACGGTCGGAGGTGCCGAGGTAATTGTTGAGGATCAGGAAGCAGGCCATGGCCTGACGCTCGCTCTCGCCGCCCAGCAGAAGCAGCTTTTCGGCCAGCAGCGTGGCCTCCTTTTCGATGAGGCTGCCCTTGAAGGCGCGGCCGAAATGATGCAGCAGGCCTTCGGTGCCCTTCCGGCGCATTTCGTCAAGGTCGCTTCGGCCGATGGCGCCCGTTTCGACCTTACGGTGCAGCTCGAGCAGGCCGAGATCATCCAGCGCGCCCAGTTCGGGCGGCTTCTTTTCCTGTGGGCCGACCGAGGGCCACAGGCGCGTGATGGACGGCTTGGGCGGCGCGGCAGGCTTGGGCTTGGGTTTGGGCTGGGCGGCAGACGCCGGCTTGGGTGCAGGCGCCGATGTGCCCTTGGGCTGTGCAGGCGCCGACGCCGGCTTGGGCGGCTGGGCAGAGGGCGATTTAGGCGGGCGTACAGGCCTGTTTTCCAGGCGGATGCCCGGCGGCGGCAGAGGGATCGCCTGCTTTTTCTGTGCATCGGGCGGCAGGTCTTCGACGTCCAGAATGCGGTCTTCGATCTCGTCCTTCAGTTCACTGCAATAGCCGGAAAGGCCGCGGTAATAGTGATATGCATCTTCGTGCTTCTTGCTGTCAAACAGACCATAGAGGTGATCGGTGTAGGCACAGAGGGTTTTGATTTTGCCTTCGACCTCTTCCAGCTGGGAAATATCGGTCAGCATTTTGATCAGCTTTTCCAGATAGAGGATGGTGCGCCCCAGCGTGGTTTCGCTCAGCAGATCGTCGGGTGATCCGCACACATAGATGACCTCCTGTATGGCGGCGGCAATGGGCGGGCGCTCGCTGCTTGTTGCGGCGCTGAGGGCCTGCTCCAGCAGGTGCAGGTCGAAGATATTCGGCTCGTCATATTCCAGAAGCAAACGGGCGCTCTGCACATGGTGTTCATACGGACCCGGAACACCTGCATTTTCCCGCAGGAATACATCGCCGCTCATATCGCAGAACAGTTCATCGATACGGCCAAGTGGGACGGCCGTTCCGCAGAACTCGTAATGATTCATCTCGAATCCCCCTTTCGGTATGGTTTTATCTTATCCTAAAACAGAAGAGATGTCTATAAAAAAGCCGCCCCGAAGGGCGGCTTTGGGTTTTGAAAAGGGGATTTATGCCTTGGGGCCTGCAGCAACGACCTCGGCGGGCATCTTGTCGTACTTCTTGAAGTTCTCGACAAAGCGTGTGACCAGATCCTTGGCCTTGGCATGATACTCGTCCTTGTTTTCCCATGTCTTTTCGGGCATGAGCAGCTCGGAGGGAACACCCTCGACAGCCTTGGGAACCGATACGCCGAAGTAGGGATCGGTCTCGAACTCGCCCTTTTCCAGCTCGCCCTTCAGAGCGGCCGAAACCATGGCGCGGGTATACTTCAGGCTGATGCGCTTGCCTGTGCCGTTCCAGCCGGTGTTGACCAGATAGACATTGGCGCCGGTCTTTTCGACCTTCTCAGCCAGCATGGCGGCATAAGCCGAAGGATCGAGGGGCAGGAAGGGTTCGCCGAAGCAGGTGGAGAAGGTGGGAACGGGCGATGTGACGCCGATCTCGGTGCCGGCCAGCTTGGAGGTGAAGCCGGAAACGAAATAGTACATGGCCTGGTTCTTATCCAGCTTGGAGATGGGAGGCAGAACGCCGAAAGCGTCGGCGGTCAGGAAGATGACCGTCTTGGGTGTGCCGCCTACGCCGTCCAGCTTGGCGTTGTTGATATAGTGGATGGGATAGCCGACGCGGGAGTTCTCGGCCAGGGAGGCGTCGTCGAAGTCGAACTCGCGGGTCTCGGGATCCATAACGACGTTTTCGACCAGCGAACCGAACTTGATGGCGTTGAAGATATCGGGCTCCTTCTCGGCCGACAGGTTGATGCACTTGGCATAGCAGCCGCCCTCGAAGTTGAAGACCGAGTCGTCGGTCCAGCCGTGCTCGTCGTCGCCGATCAGCTGACGCTCGGGGTCGGCCGACAGGGTGGTCTTGCCGGTGCCCGACAGGCCGAAGAAGACAGCCGAAACGCCGTCCTTGCCGATGTTGGCCGAGCAGTGCATGGGGAATACGCCCAGCTTGGGCATGACATAGTTCATGACCGAGAAGACCGACTTCTTGATCTCGCCGGCATACTGGGTGCCGCAGATCAGAACGATCTTTTCTTCATAGTTGACCAGGATGGCAGCCTCGCTGCGTGTGCCGTCAATCTCGGGGACACACTTGAAGCCGGGGGCTGCGATGATGGTATAGTCGGGCGCAAAGCTCTCCAGCTGTTCGGCTGTGGGGCGGATCAGCAGCTGATGGATGAACAGGTTCTGGGAAGCCAGCTCGTTGATGATGCGGAAGGACTGGCGATAGCGTGTGTCGCCGCCGGCATAGCCATCGAAGATATAAACTTCGCGGTTCTGCAGATAGGCAACGGCCTTGTTGTAGATGGCGTCGAAGCGCGCCTTGGTGATGGGACGGTTGACGCTGCCC
>JAFQKM010000124.1 GCA_017396925.1 Clostridia bacterium | reverse complement strand
TTCATCATCGAGCTGCCCGAGTACAAGATCCCCAGCCTCAAGCTGGCATTCAAGTCGATGTGCTCCCGCGGCTGGGCCTACATCGTTAAGGCCGGTACCATTATCCTGCTCTGCAACACAGCTGTTCAGATCATGCAGTCCTTCAACTGGAGCTTCCAGCTGATCGAGGAAGGCATGGAGCATACATCCATTCTGGCTTCCATTGCCAAGCCCTTCGCGCTGGTCCTGGTTCCCCTGGGCTTCGGCGTATGGCAGATGGCTGCAGCAGCCATCACCGGCTTCATCGCCAAGGAAAACGTTGTTGGTACACTGGCTGTCTGCTATGGCGTCACCAACTTCATCGATACCGAAGAGCTGGCCCTGGTTGCCGGCGGTAACGAAGTTGCCGGTATCTTCGCCCTGACAAAGGCTGCCGCACTGGCCTGCCTGATGTTCAACCTGTATACACCTCCCTGCTTCGCCGCTCTCGGCGCCATGAACTCCGAGATCAACGACCGCAAGTGGTTCTGGGGCGGCGTTGCCCTCCAGCTGGGTACAGGTTATACCCTGGGCTTCCTGGTCTACCAGATCGGCACTCTGATCACAGAGGGCACACTGGGTGTGGGCTTTGTTCCCGGCCTGATCGCTGTTCTGGCTATGGCTGCCGTTGTTGTCAAGCTCGTTAAGAATGCCGACAGCAAGATGGCTTCCGAGTATGCACTGAACACCAAGAAGTAAGCAAAGATCCCCGATTGGAAAGTGTAGGTTAAAACTATGGAAAACATCATTGCAACTGTGGTTTTGGCCGCCGTCCTCGGCCTGGCCGCAGGATATATCCGCAAATCAAAAAAGCGCGGCGTCACCTGTATCGGCTGTCCCGATGCGGCGATCTGTGCAAAAAATAAAGGTGAAGGTTCCGGCTGCGCAGGCTGCAGCGGCAACTGTGCTTCCTGCAGCGGATGCCGACACTGAGTGTCCTTAAAAATCACTCCTGAATGACGGTTTACGGGCGTTTCTGCATTAGATTTACAACTTTCCTCAGCTGCGCCCGAAATACCGCACAAAGCAAAACCAACTCCTGAAATTAGATTTACAAAGATTTACACATCCCTTCTGATTTACACCAAGATTTACACACAACCCCCTTTAGATTTACAACCGGAACTTTGAAACTGTGTCCCCATCCGAAAGGAGACCATCACATGGACCTGAGCCGATCGAAAATCAAATATCTGCTGATCATCCATCGGCTGAGCCGCGAGACGGGAAAAGCCCGCTCGGTGGATATTGCCATCCATCTGGGCGTCGCGCGTCCCTCGGTCCATCGTATGCTGACCACCATGGCCGAGGCGGGGCTTGTACACATGGAGCCCCGCAGTGCCGTCTCTCTGACCCAGCAGGGCAGGGAAGCGGCCGAAGGCTACGACCGGCAGTACGAACTGGTCTATCCCTTCTTCTCGGAGGAACTTGGCCTTTCTTCCTACGATGCCGAACAGTCGGCGGTGGCCGCACTGTCGTCGCTGCCGCGGGTCTGCATCGAAGCCCTGTGTGCACGCGCCGCAGGAAACGAGAAGGCCTCTGACTAAGCTCTCTTTTTTACACTCTTTCATATCAATTCTGCAAGAAGCCCCTGAGGATCATCCTCAGGGGCTTTTTGTATCGTATGGATATTTACAGGCTGTAGATCCGCTTGGCGTTGTGATAGAAGACGTCCGCCCAGTGGGCTTCGGGGATCAGACGGGAGATGAAGTCGATATACTGGGCCATATTGACCAGCGGCCAGTCGGTGCCGTACATCAGGCGGTCGTAGGCATTGGGATAGCGGAGCCAGGTGCGCAGATGTTCGACATAGCCGCTGTTGTTGCGCATATAGGCGTCGATATCATGCATACCGCCGTCGAGGATGCCCGACAGATCGGCGCAGACATTGGGATTCTTATCGAGGACAGCGGCGGCATCGACGACCCAGGGATTGCCATAGTGACAGAGAACAAAGGTGGTTTTGGGAAAGTCGGCCGCTACTTCATCAATGATCAGCGGATGGCAGTATTTGAGATGGGAGCCGGCGTTGGCCGTGGCGCCGGTGTGCACAGCCACAGGCTTGCCATACTGCCCGGCCAGATCGTAGAGGGGATGATAGAAGGGCTCGGTGATGTAATGGCGGTTGTAGCCGGGATAGAGCTTGATGCCGGCACAGTCGGGGCGGCGCAGATGCGCCTCTACATGGGCGAGGGAGCGCTCGATGGCCTCTTTGGAGAAATGGCTGCTGTCGAAACCGACACAGTAGCTGAGGAAATCGGGATAGCTGTGGGCTTCCTCGACGCCGTTGTTGCCCATGACGACGGCGCGCTCGATGTTCAGTTCACCAAAGACCTGCCGCAGGTGTGCTTCGCTGTTTTCGTGGCCGGCAGCCGGTGCAAGGGCGTCAAAGCCGGGGCTGGATTTAAAGTGAATGTGCGCATCGATGATCTTCAAGGGAAGCACACCTCCTTTTCACAGATTGTATAGAGATAGCTTACAGGAAAATGCGGCAGATGTCAAAATCATTTTGAAGGCAGGGGTAAAGGAAAAGCCGACCGGATGTTCCGGTCGGCTTTGGGGTTATGTTCTGAAAATTACAGCTTGGCGCCGCACTTGTTGCAGAAGGTGTGCTCGGGATCGTTTTCAGCCTGGCAGTTGGGGCAGATCTTGTTCTGGGCGATCTCGATGACGGTCTCTTCTTCGTCGGCCTCGGCGTGGCAGCAGCATTCATGCTCTTCGCCTTCGTGGTGGCCGCAGCAGCATTCGTGCTCTTCGCCTTCATGATGGCCGCAGCAGCACTTTTTCTCTTCAGCAGGCTCGACCTCTACATCGACGACCTCCAGCTTGACGCCGCAGTTCTTGCAGAAGCAGGCGTCCAGATTGTTGACGGTGCCGCAGGCCTGGC
>JAFQKM010000123.1 GCA_017396925.1 Clostridia bacterium | reverse complement strand
TCCGTGGTGTATACGATGAAGAATGCCTGCAGCTGGCCAGAGCACTGCATGAAGGCGTCGTCAACCTGCTGGAGGTCACTTTCGACCAGAAGAGTGCGGAAGCGCGTCTGCAGACCATCCGTACCATTCAGCTGCTCAACCGTGAGCTGGGCCATGAGATGGCCTTTGGCGCAGGTACAGTCACCAACCCTGAGATGGTGCAGCAGGCCAAAGAGGCCGGCGCGCAGTTTATCATCTCGCCCGATATGGATCCGGCCGTTATCCGTGCCACCCGCGAGGCCGGAATGGTATCGATCCCCGGCGCTATGACGCCCACCGAAATCAAGCAGGCCCACGACAACGGCGCCGATTTTGTCAAGGTCTTCCCGGCATCCAATCTCGGTCCTTCCTACATCAAAGCAGTAGCCGCCCCCCTCAGCCATATCCGGATGCTGGTCGTGGGCAGTGTTGACGGCAGCAATATCTGCGATTACATGGCTGCAGGTGCTGTGGGTGCCGGTGTTGCCGGATGCCTCTTCAAGAAGGATTGGATCCGCGCCGGCGAGTGGAGCCGTATCACCGAGGCCAGCCGCTCCTTTGTTGCCAAGCTGCGCGGATAAGAGGGAACAAGGATGAATCTGATCATTCTGGCCGGTATGCCGGCCACCGGCAAGTCGACCCTTGCTGCTGCCCTGTCCAAGGCCTTTGGATATCCCATTGTGGAAAAAGACAACATCAAGGAAGGCCTCTTTGATGTGCTGGGCTTTGAAAACTATACGCAGAAGCGCAGGCTGGACCATGCCGCCAACGAGGTGCTGCTGCGCATCCTCCGTTCCATGCTGCAGGCCGGCAATTCGCTGATCGTTGACAACAATTTTGATACTGAAAGCGCCGAGAAGCTGCGCGGCCTGATCGAGAACTATAGTCCCAACTGCATCACGGTCTTTCTGAATGGTGATCCCCAGACCCTCTATGAACGCTATGTCGAGCGCGATGCTCTCCATAAGCGGCACAGAGGTCATGCGCTGCAGGAACATTATCCGCCCCACCCAGGCGATGATCTGGAATATGCCATGACCCGGAGCGAGTTCGATGAGAAGTTTGTCAAGCGCGGCATGGGCACATTCCATTGCCCCGGCGCACGCATTGATATGGATATGACCGATTTTTCCGCCATTTCCATCGAAGCACTGACGGCGCAAGTGGGCAAGCTCCTGAAATAACACAGGAAAAGGAGGAAGAAGCATGAAACCGATCGTTGCACTCAACAGTGCCACGCAGGCAACAGCCTTCTGTGACGAGGCGCGGCAGATGCTGCTGGATGCCGGATTCGAGCTGCGCTGCAATCCCGGCATCCGTCCCACCCCCGACCAGCTGAAGGAAATGGTAGCCGGCGCATATGCCATCGTAGCCGGAACCGAGAAATATACCGCCGATGTACTGGAAGCGGCCGATTCACTCAAGGCCATCATCCGTTTCGGCGTTGGTACCGACAATTTTGATCTGACTGCTCTGCGTGAAAAGCAGGTGGCTGTCGGTGTCATCACCAATCATGATGCCGTGGCCGAATATGCACTCACCCTCATCCTGAGCCTTATCAAGAATCTGCCGCGATTCGATCGCGCAGCCCGTGATGGCCAGTGGGCACGCTTCCCCATGCGTGAACTGCGGGGCAAGACGGTGGGCATCGTTGGTTTTGGCCGTATCGGCCGCCGTCTGGCCGAACTGCTGGGCGGTTTTGGGGTCAGGCTGCTGGTTTACGACCCCTTTGTATCCCATGAACAGGTCAGGGGCTATGACGGAGAAAAAGTTGTTATGGACGATCTGCTGGCCCGCAGCGATGTTGTCTCGCTCCATCTGCCCTATACCGCCGAGACCCATCATATCATCGGCCGTGAAAATCTTGCAAAGATGAAGCCGGGTGCCTATTTCGTCAATACCGCCCGCGGTCCACTGGTCGACGAACAGGCCCTTTATGCCGCACTGACCGACGGCAGACTGGGCGGTGCGGCGCTGGATGTCTTTGAAAAAGAGCCGATCACCAAAGATAACCCCCTTTTCGCTCTTGATAATGTGGTGGTATCGCCCCATGCAGCCGCCCTTTCACTGGAGACCAACTACAACGGAAGTCTGATCTGTGCCAGATCGATCATCCGCGTTTATCATGGCGAAGCCCCCCTCTATCCTGTAAAGTAAAGACGAAAAAACAGCCTTCTGTGTAATCACGGAAGGCTGTTTTGATTAGCTTTTGCTCTGGGTGCCCACGCCGGGCGGGGGCGTGCGGCCATGATTATAACCATAGTCATAAGGTGTACCCTCGCCCTGTTGCTCGTAGTAATCCTCATACTGCTCGCGGTAGCGTTCAAGGCGGCGCTGGTAGGACATACGATACATGAAGTTGGTCAGCAGATTGAAGATGAAATAGAAGATCAGGAAATAGAAAAACAGGGGCTTGCGCCGGCGGCCGGTTTGGCGTGTGGTCTGGCCGGGACCGTAACTCTGGTAAAAGACATAGGGCCCGAAGGGGCCGAAGCCATAGCGGAAGCTGCCGTTCTGCCCGGCCTGCTGCCCGTTTTGGGTCTGCCGGCCGTATGGATCACCATAGCCGTAGCGGCGGTAGGCGGCATAGGGATCATAGCTGCCATAGGGGTTGCTATGGGTCTGGCCGGCGTCGGAACCATAGGGATTCTGCGCGCGATTGTGCCCCGGCTTGGTGATCTGCTCGTAGGCGGCATTGACTTCCTTCATGCGCTCGGCAGCCGCAGCATCGCCGGGATTGAGGTCGGGATGATATTTTTTCGCCAGCGCACGGTAGGCCTTGCGGACCTCTTCTTCGGATGCACCCGGAGAAAGCCCGAGCACGCTGTAGGGATCGTTCATTTTTTGCAATACCTCTTGTATGGATGTTTTCGACTTTATCTTACCATGACCGCCGCGGCCCGTGTGTTACGAAATCCTGAACTTTCATAAGGCTTGCAAAAAGCTGCGGCATCTTATACAATAAAAATAGCAGAATATTTCCCCGGTTCATTTCAATAAAATCAACGGAGGTAGAATGATGACAGTAAAAGAAATGTATCAGATCGTTATGGATCTGGTCGGTCTCGACTTTATGCCCGAGGACAGCGGCATCGTTTATGACAACGAAAAGGATGTCAAGCGTGTGCTGGCCGGTATCGATATGGATACCACCATGCTCATGCTGGCCAAGCAGCTGGGCTTCGACTGTGTTGCACAGCACCATCCCAACGGCATCCTCAACCCCGGCACCGCCGAGCTTTTCAGCCGCGACCATATGAAGAAGCTGATGGAATGCGGTGTTCCCATCAACGAGGCCCAGCGTCTGGCCTACGATGGCAAGCGCACCCGCGAGCAGGGTATGCACACCCGCAACAAGACCCAGATGCGTGATGTTGCCAAGCTGCTCGACATCAACGACGTCGCCTTCCATACCCCTGCCGACATGCTGGCCGAGCGCACCGTTCAGGCTAAGATGGATGCCCTCAGTGAGCGCAACCCCCGCTGCACCGTTCAGGATGTCCTCGACGAGCTGATGACCATCCGTGAATATGCCGAAGCCCTCGAGGGCCAGCAGCCCGAAGTCTGGGTCGGCTCCAAGGACAGCTTTGCCGGCAAGATCTATGTCGAGATGTACGGCGTCGGTGCGCCCACACTGGAAGAATATATCGCCTGCTCCAACGCCGGCGTCGGTACCTTCATCGGCATGCATGCCAAGCCCGAGATCATCGAGGGCCTCAAGAAGCACAACAAGTCCAACCTGATCATTGCCGGCCATATGGCCAGCGACTCGGTTGGTTTCAACCAGATCCTCAAGGCCTGGGAAGAGAAGGGCATCGAGGTCGTCCGCATCAGCGGCATTGTCTAAGTAAATATGAAAAAGCCTCTGTGGTATCCCACAGAGGCTTTTTTCTTATTTTACGGTCAGGCGTTCAATATCCTTGACGCTGCGCTTACTGTCGCTGTCGCCAAAGACGATCAGCTGCAGGCTGCCGTCTTCTTCGTCGAGGAGCAATACAGCCTTGTTGGCTTCCTGCAGCTCGGCGGCACTGACTTCGGCGCCGAAGCCATCGGCGGCTGTGACGGTAACCGTCTCACAGGTGAAATCTTCGCCCAGGGTCCATGCCAGCAGGTCATGCAGAGAAAAACCCATGCCGTCTACCGGCTTGGTTTCGCCTTTGCCGTTGACGCGCTCGCCATGGATCTCGGTCAGGCGGAGGCCCTGCAGATCGGCATAATGGGTCTTGCCGCCGTATTCCACAGCCAGTGTGTTTTCGGGCACCTGCGCGCGTGTGGCCAGATAGATGCCGGCCACCAGTGCGGTGACGGCCAGCAGAACGAGCAGGATGGTTTTGGTTTTCTTGGATGAAGTCATGATCTTTGATCCTCCTCCGCTGTGCGGAATGTAATAACCGGTCGGAGCTTG
>JAFQKM010000122.1 GCA_017396925.1 Clostridia bacterium | reverse complement strand
TTCTCATCGCTTTTTATTTTGCGGTAATATCGATTTCGCTTTTGCCGCCCGTGATCTCGATGACCAGTTTCCCCGGCAGGCAGACGATGGGCTTGGTGCCGTCCTCGATCCAGCCGGTGCCGACACAGACCTGATCGGGGCAATCGGCCGATGCCACACGGATGCGGCCATATTCGACCTCGACGGTATTGCGGCAGGCCCCTTCGACCTCGAAGGTATAGCCGCCGGCCACGCTGTCAAGATCGATCTCGTCGATGACCTGCCCGTCCAGCGTAACGGTGGCCACATGGCCCTCGCCGCCCATGAAAAAGAAGCCGACGGCGCAGCCGCCCAGCAGAAGCAGGCCCAACAGGGCCAGCCAGAATCGGTTGCTCTTCATTTAATAATCGATGCCTTCCTCTTCGGCGTCATACTTGCGGCCGTAGTAGTCAAAGAGCTCGATGAGCTCGCGGATCTCCTTTTTGCGGCGGCGCTTGGGGGCGGCAGCCATCCACAGCAGGGCGCCGATCAGCACCAATGCCAGCACTGCCCAGACGATCAGCTTTCCCTGCTGCAGCAGCGCAAGCAGGGCGCCCAGACCGGCGATGCGGTAGACGATGCGGCCGGCGGCATCGGCGGCTTCATAGGCCACTTTGGGCGCTTCGGGGTCGATCAGCATCCCCTCGCCGTCGGCCACAGCCGTTGTGCCGGCAAAAAGCATGGCCACATGACCGGCTTCCAGCGCGGCATCGGGATCGACGATGGCCAGACTGCCCCCGGGAAGCAGGCCGCCAAGGCTGTCGCTTTGCACAGCATAGCCCTCGAAGGGCAGGAAGGCAGGCAGCAGACCGCCGTCGGCCAGCGTGACCGACAGACAACAGGCCGCCGTCAGCAGAAACAGCAGGGCCGCAGCAGCACCTGCAATGATTTTGATGGTTTTCATATCTCTATCCTCGATCATCAGCAATTTTACAGATATAGATATTATACCACGGCTTGCTCTGCCGTCAAAGGGGGATTTTGGCATAGGGCCGCAGCTTTTCCCACGGGATCAGAAAGGTGGGGATGCCGCCGCTGAGGGCCGTGATGTCGCCCGGGCGGTAAAAGACGCAAAGGCCGCGCTCGGTGAGGAAAAACCACCGCGGCCGGCGCTGCCAGCCGCCGAAATACCGTCCCTCGGGGGCCGCCGCGATCTCGGCTGCGATGCAGGCCGTGATCTCCCTCTGCACAGCCGCCGGGTCGCCGAACAGATCCTTCAGCCCCATGGGGCGGCCGTCGGGCAGATGCCACAGGTCGGCCCTGCGGCCCAGCGCCGTATGATAGAGGCCCAGATCCTCCCACACCTCGATGCAGACCGACAGCAGCCCCTGCCCGGCATAGCTGACCTCAAACCGCCCCTCGATGTGGGGACATTCGCCCAGGCACCCGCGGGGCAGGCCGCGCAGGGCGGGCAGATAGGTCTGACGGATATAGTCGGCATACCGCGCGGCCCAGGCGGCATACCGGGCCGAAAGGGCGGGAAACTGCCCGAAAACAGGGTAACTGATGTGATATTCCAGCGTGCAGCCGGGATGTACCGGCAGCTGGGCCGTCAGGGTGCGTTCTTCAAAAATCGGGATCCTCTGCTGCATGGCATAACCTCCGGAATGAGATATCCCATAGCTATGCACAGGCTTTCCAAAAAATGTTTCAATATGCGCATAATTGTGTTATAATAACAATTATCTATAAGCATAATTACATCAAGGAGGTGGCATGTATGCAGCAGGGCTATGTCCGCGAGCCCGAGGATATCAAATGCCTGATCTTGTATTCCCTCAGTCTGCTTCCCATCACCATCAAAGAGGAAGATCTTTTAGAGATCGTTATGATCGACGACGGTTTCGGTTATTTCGACTTTGCCCCCTGTTTCCGCGAGCTGCGGGACGCCAAAATGGTCTCGGAGATCGAGATCGGCGGCCATCGCGAGTTTCTTCTGACCCCCAAGGGCAAGGAAGTCCTTGACCTGATGGAGGGTCATCTGCGCCAGAGCGTCTGCGACAAGGCGCAGGCTTCGGCCATCCGCGTTCTGCGCCGCATCCGCCGCAGCGACAGCATCAAGACGTCCCACAAGCCCAACGGGGACGGTACCTACACCACCACCATGACCATCTGCGACAAATCGACCGATCTGGTCACCGTGTCGATGCTGGTCTACAGCGAGCGCCAGTGCCGCATTCTGGAAGAAAACTTCAAGGCCAACGCCGAGAATGTCTTCAAGGGCCTGGTCAATCTGCTGCTGGAAGATGAAAATCATACTGAATCGGAGGATCGAACCCATGCGTAAGTCTTTCACCCGTCTGTTCGCCCTGCTGTTGGTTGCGGCTTCTCTGCTGAGCCTGTGTGCCTGTGGCGATGAAGAACCCGCCGAAAACACCGAGGAAGAGGTCGTCACCCAGCAGCCCGAGGAAGAAAAGCAGCCCGCGCCCGAAAAGGAAGAAGAGAAAGAGCCGCAGCAGCCCGAAGCGCCGCCTGTTTTTGTGCCCGACGGCAATGTCAATCCCCTGACCGGCGAGTGCGACGGCATTTCCGACGCCGCCCTGCAGCGCATGCCGGTGGCCGTTATGGTCAACAATATCAAGACCGCCCTGCCCCAGTGGGGCATCTCGCAGGCCGACATCATTTATGAAATGCTGGCCGAGGGCCGCATCACCCGCTTCCTGGCCATCTTCAAGGATCCCTCCAAGATCGACAAGCTGGCTTCCATCCGTTCTTCCCGTCCCTATTACATCGACATCGCCCAGAGCTACGGCGCCGTCTACCTCCACTTCGGCGGCAGCGAACCGGCCTATGCCGCCATTGCCGCCCGCAAGGATCTGATCAACCTCGACGGTATCCGCGGCGGCTGGGAAGGCAGCCTCTATAACCGCGACCCCGGCCGCAAGAAGAGCATGGGCTATGAGCATTCGGTCTATGCCACCGGCCAGTCGATCGAAGATGCACTGGCCACCCTCAAGCAGGATCTGACCCAGGAGACCCAGCCTTCGGCCTTCACCTTCACCGATACCGTCGAAAATACCCCTGCATCGGTGCAGAACGGCCAGAGCGCAGGCAAGGTCACGGTCACCTTCAGCAGCAGCCACAAGCCCTGGTTTGAATACAATGCCGAAAGCGGCACATGGCTCCGCTATCAGTATGGCGTTCCCCAGATGGACGCCATTCAGGAAAAGCAGATCGAGGTCAAGAATCTCCTCGTCCTGCGTATGGCCACCCGTGATGTTCCCGGCAGCGAGCTCAAGCTGATCGAGATCACCACCACCGGCACCGGCGACGGCTATTACTTCTGCAACGGCAAATATGTGCCCATCACCTGGCAGAAGGATAAATACAATTCCGAGATCCACTATTTCACCGAAGACGGCAGCCCCCTCGAGGTCGCCCGCGGCAAGACCTTTGTATCGGTCGTCACCGAGAGCGCCGACGTCGTCATCGAATAATCAACCCCAAAGGAGAACCCCATGCATAAGCGTATTCTGAGCATCGGCCTGACCCTGGCCCTGCTCCTGTCCATGACCGCCCTGCTGTCCGGCTGTTCGGGCGAAGGCGAGGTCACCTACAATGTCGGCATCGTGTCCGACGGCAATGCCCTCAGCGACAATCACCTCAACCAGCCGGTCTGGGAAATGCTCAAGGAGCTGGCCTCCGAGCATCAGTTCCAGTACAGCTATGTCATCTCCCCCTCCAATGATACGGCCACCTTCATGGCCGGCATCGACAGCCTGGTCAAGGAGGGCGGCTGCAATGTCATCGTCCTGCCCGGCGTCCTCTTCACCGAGGCCTTCACCACCGCCTGCGCCAAGTATCCCGATGTCCGCTTCATCGCCATCGACTGCAATCCCGAAACGGTGCCCCAGAACGGCGCCGCCATCGTCTTCGACAAGAGCCAGGCCGGCTTCCTGGCCGGCTATGCCGCTGCCGTCGAGCTGAAGGAAGCTGCCTTTGGCGGCGTTTTCGGCAGTACCGACGCGCAGGAGCTGATCTCCGGCTTCCTGCAGGGCATCGATCATGCCCGCAGCCAGAACGGCGCCAAGGTCTCCAGCGCAGCCGACAACTTCGTCTGCCTCGATTCCCGCACCAGCTATCCCAGAGGCCAGCAGGCTGCTGCCACCCTGTTTGACAGCATGCAGGTCACCTGCCTGCTCACCGGTTCCGATCCCACCGGCATGGGCGCGCTGGCCGAAGCCCGCGTTCGCCGTCAGGCCGGCGACAACGTCTGGGCCGTCTGCTCGGACGCCGATGGTCATATCACCGCCCGCTACGACGAAGAACAGGACCTCTCGGCCTGCCTGACCACCGCCATGTGCGACTATGCCTTTGCCTTCCGCACCCTGCTCGAGCAGCTGCTGGAGGGCGACACCGCGCCTTTCGGCCACGCCAATGTCTTTGACCTGACCTCCGGCGGCGTCGGCCTGCCCGAAGAGCCGGTCCACCTGAGCGAAGATACGCTGGAGGCCGTCGAGGCCGCTGCCGACGCCATCAAGGCCGGCGACATCATCATCACCGTTCAGTAAAATATCGGCAGATACAAAAACGCCCACTCGATCGAGTGGGCTTTTTCTTTTTTAATACCAGACTTCCATCAGCATAAGGCCCTGTGCAGGCGCCAGCGGACCGGCCTGTCTGCGGTCGAGGGCCGCCAGAATACCGGGGATCTGCCCGGGCAGCATCCGGCCTGCACCGACCTCGGCCAGCGTTCCGATCAGAATGCGGATCATATGGTAGAGGAAGCCTTCGCCGCGGAAATCAACAACGATGTCGCAGCCTTCCCTGCCGATCTCAATGCTGTCGATGCGGCGGACGGTGGATTTCTTGCTGTTTTTCAGGTCGCAGAAGCTCTGAAAATCATGGCTGCCCACCAGATGGGCGGCCGCAGCCTTCATGGCTTCGGCATCCAGCATATCGGGGCAATCCCAGCTCCAGCGTCGGCCGAAGACGTCGGGGATCTCTCCCTGATGGATGAGGTAGCGATAGTACTTGCCTTTGGCGTTGAGCCTTGCGTGGAAGCGCGGCTCGGCAGGCGTAAGCGCAATGACGGCGATATCCCGGGGCAGATAGCGGTTGATATAATCCATCACTTCGGCTGCCGGCAGGCCGTGCTCCAGCGCGAAGGAGGCCACCTGCCCGAAGGCATGGACCCCTGCGTCGGTGCGGCCCGAGCCGCGGACCTCTACCGCCGACCCGTCCAGCTTTTCCAGAATGGCCTCCAGCTTGCCCTGAATGGTGTTGGGGGTATTCCCCTGCTTCTGCCAGCCGTTGTATTTGGTGCCCTCATACTGAAGGGTCATGCGGTAGTTCTGTTTCATAGGATCCTCTTTAAAAACTTATTTGCAGTTGACGGGGTGGAAGGGGCAGCGCTCGACGATGCACTGGTTGTTCTGATTGAACCAGCCGCAGGCGATCTTTTCGGGCTGCTCCATCTCGATGCCGAACTTCTCCTTGACGAAGGCGATGGCTTCGAGAATGGCGATGCGGGAGTTGCGCTTGCAGCAGCGGGGGCCGCCGATCTTGGCTTCGTGGGCCAGAACACGGGAGGTCATCTCGTTGCACCAACCCCATGTTTCCTGCGAGAGGGGGCTGGAGCCGGTGATGATCGACATGAAGATACCGGTGGATACGGCTGCGCCGCAGGAGCCCCACAGGCCGCAGATACCGCCGGGGACCTGACGGCCGCGGCTCTGCATCTCCAGCAGGCACTTGGGCAGGTCGATGTCGCCGCCGGCATTCTTATAGGCGGTCAGCAGGCTGGCGCCGACAAAGACATGATGCTCGGGGCCATGCATATAGCAGAAGGGCTGCTTCATCAGGGTATGCATGATCTCGATGGGGTTCCTGGAGGTCGACGCCATGCAGATGGCGATGAAGGCATCCATGCCGTCCATATGGCACTCGCTGCAGACATAATGGCCGTTTTCACAGCGGCAGTTGCTGACCTCGACCTTATGGCAGAGAACACACTCCATCTGCTCGGCCTCTTCCAAATAGACCAGGGGCGCCTTGCAGATCAGGCACTCGGCATTGAGGGGCTTCTTGTTTTCGTTTTCCATTTTGTTCACCTTTTTTACACTGATTTTCATAAAAACCTGCACTCTCACACATTTATATCTATCGATGTATATACAGTATAACACAGGATATGGCGGCAGGCAAATCGATGTAGGTTATGGATACGGATATTTTAATAGATTTTCATGATAGC
>JAFQKM010000121.1 GCA_017396925.1 Clostridia bacterium | reverse complement strand
GGCAGGAGGATTCACAGGCCTTGCAGCCGATGCAGTCGGCCGGGCCGCCGCCCCGCTTTTTAAGGCCGGCATAGGCAGGGGTGATCTTCCAGCCATCGGAGGGAGAGCGCTGGATGGCATTGTAGAGCTTGAAATACTCGGGGATGTTGATCTGCATGGGGCAGCCGCTGCAGCAGTAGCGGCAGGCGGTGCATGGAATGGCGCTCTCGCCCTGCAGGATGGCACGGACCTGCTCGATGACCTTGTATTCTTCCTCGGTCATGCCGGCTTCGATGGCAATATTCTGCTCGACCTGCTCGATGGCATTCATGCCGCTGAGAACCGTCTCGACGCCGGGCAGACTCTTGACAAAGCGTACGGCCCACTCGGCAGGGCTGCGGTCGGGTGCGGCGGCCTCCATGATCTCAAGGGCCTTTTCGGGAACGGTGGCCAGTGTGCCGCCCTTGACCGGCTCCATGACGATGATCTTCTTGCCGTGGCGAACGGCGGTCTCGTAGCAGAGACGGGACTGAACGGCGGGGTTCTCCCAGTCGAGGTAGTTGATCTGCATCAGGACACAGTCGACCTCGGGATGATCGGTGAGGATCTTATCCAGCACATCGGCGGTATCGTGGAAGGAGAAGCCGATCTCCTTGGCCAGGCCCTTTTCCTTGAGCTCGCGCAGGAAGCCGAAGCCGTCGAACTTTTCGCAGATGGCATAATGCTCGGCATTGAGCCAGTGGAGCATATAACGGTCGAAATATTCAACGCCGCAGCGCTCTTTCATCTCGTTGAAATAATCCCAGCAGTTCTCGCGGGAGGTGGGCTTCCAGCTGGGGATCTTGTCGGCCAGGAAGTATCTGTCGCGGGGATAGCGCTCGACCAGACATTCACGCAGGCCGGTTTCGCTGGTGCCGTCCAGATAGGTATAGGCGGTATCAAAATAAAAACCGCCCAACTCGAGGTAGCGGTCGACCAGCTTTTTGGAGGCCTCGATGTCGATGACCTTCTTTTCACCCTGCTCGATCATGGGCAGACGCAGGAATCCAAAACCTAATTTATGCATAAAATGACCCTCTTTCTCTTCATTCTGGTTTCAGTATACCCGCCCGCCGATGATATGTCAAATACCTGTTGTTTTCTCTTTTCCATGCCCCAAAAGCATGGAACCATATAAGAAAATCCCCGTCCTACCGGACGGGGATTTATGTTAGATATTGGTCAGGAATGTGCTCAGACCGGAGAGGCCGAGGAATGCGTAAATCAGCTTCTTCTAAATCGCGCGAAGTTCTGCGGAACTTCGACACCGGCTTTCGCCGACGCGATTTACGGGCGGGAACCGCGTTCCCCCCGTATGCCCCCTTCCGCTCTCCGAGGGGGATATAAAGTTTATTCTCAAATATTGGTCAGGAAGGTACTCAGACCGGACAGGCCCAAAAATGCGTAAATCAGTTTTTTCATCAGATTTACATCGATTTTTTCGACGATCTTGATGCCGAAGTTCTTGCCGATGGTCATGCCGATCATGCCGGGGATGACAAAGGGCAGCAGATCGGGGGTCAGGATGCCGTTGATGACGCGCAGGAAGGCGGTATAAAAACCGGTCATCGAGAAGAAGAACTGGGTATTGGCCAGATAGGCTTCCTTATCGTCGCCGGTGATGGCCAGAATATAGATGACCATCGGGGGGCCGCCGATGCCGAAGAGGCCGCTGGCGACGCCCGATACACTGCCGCAGATAAAGGCGGTGAGGAGATTGGGCTTGATGTGCAGCTTGCCGGCAAAGAAGATGAAATAGAGCGAAATGAGGATCAGGAAGAGGCCGAAGAAGGCCTTGAGCTGGCTCAGGTCGGTATTGGCCGCAAAACGGATGGCCAACGCCGAAAAGATCAGATAGAAGATGGCCGGCATAACGACCAGCTTGGGCCTGATATGCTTTCTGTAGCGCCAGGCCAGCATGATGCAGGGGCAAAGGCTGATGAGGGACGACAGGGCGCTGGATTTGAGCAGGGGCAGAAACAGGGGGAAGAAGAGCATGACAAAGATGCCGCTTCCGAAGCCTGTGGTGCCCTGAACCAGGCCGCCGCCGATGCACGGAATGAAGACGTAAAGCATCTTCAGCAGGTCGATATTCATATTGGTTTCCTCTCTTTTTATAATCACTACCCCTACAGTATACCGCTGCCCGGCCCTAAAGTCAAAGGTCGCTGTTTCATTTGACAATGTGCATACCTTTGCGTTATAATATATGGGTACTTTTATGCATTATCTCTACAAGGACACCCAGAGGAACCCATCATGGAAAATTATTACCTGTACACCTTCG
>JAFQKM010000120.1 GCA_017396925.1 Clostridia bacterium | reverse complement strand
CCATAATGTCCAGCACACCATCGCCCGACATACGGACGATACCAATGGCGCCGGGCAGCTTACCGCCCGAATAGGCGGCGATCACACCGTTCTGCAGCATCTTGCCTCTCCCCTCCCCTGCCCTGTCGGGCACCGAAAAAATCATAATTTCACATTTGGTTTCGTGATTTGCAGTACCTTTTATTTTATCGCATAACGCCTGTGCCGTCAATGGGCAGACATCCCATCGAAAATAAGGTATACTGATAAAAAAGGAACCTTTTACCTTTCTGCCCGTCTAAAGAACAAATCTCCAAAGGAGGTCCTTCTATGGATCGCAATCTTTTCATACAGGCCATTACCAAAGTCACCGCCGGCATCCTTCTGATGGCTCTGCTGCTCTTCTGGCCGGCCGGCACCATCCATTATCCCGGCGGATGGCTGCTGATGTCCCTGCTCTTTATCCCCATGGTCATCGCCGGCTTTGTGCTGATGGCCAGAAATCCCGACCTACTGCGCAAGCGCCTGCAGATGAAGGAGGAACAGATGGCCCAGAAGCAGGTGGTCGCCCTCAGCGGCCTGATGTTTGTCGGCGGCTTTGTCCTCAGCGGCCTCAACTTCCGCTATGGCTGGCACACGCTGCCCCGATGGGCCGTCTATGGCGGCGCGGCGCTGTTCCTGCTGGCCTATGTCCTCTATGCCGAAGTTCTGCGCGAAAACACATGGCTCTCCCGTTCGATCGAAGTACAGGAGGGGCAGCAGGTGGTCGACACCGGCCTCTACGGCATCGTCCGTCACCCCATGTATTTTGCCACCGTCCTGCTCTTCCTCTCCATGCCGCTGGTGCTGGGATCGATCCATGCCTTCCTGCTCTTTCTGGTCTATCCCCTGCTGCTGGTCAAGCGCATCCGCAACGAGGAAGAACTGCTGGAACGCGAGCTGCCCGGCTATCGGGAATATAAGCAGAAGGTACGCTGGCGCATGCTTCCCTTCCTCTGGTAAATCTTCCGTCAGACAGCAAAGGCGGCTGCCCTGTGGGCAGCCGCCTTTTTATATATTCGTTTTTTATTCCTGCCGCAGTGCTTTGGAAAGCTCGGGCTGTTCGATGTAGGTTTCGATCTCCTGCAGCTGGGTCAGCGACGGGTGAGGCTGGCGTTTCTCCCGCTCCCGACGCTCGAGCAGCTGAACGGCATAGGCATTGCCGCCCCTTGCCGCACGCCGCAGCCAGTAGAGGATCAGTGTTTCGTAATAAGAGATATTTTTCTCTTCTGTTTTTTGCAGTTCCTGATAATGTCTGGCCAGCGCATACTGCTGCTTATGCTCGTTGCGGCAGGCGCCCAGAACCATGGGATAGAGCAGATCTCCCTCGGCTACCTGTGCACCCATGCCCAGTACACGGAGCGGTGCATCGATGATCTCCTGCACTTCCAGAGCCGCAAACCCGCGGCGGTATCGCTCGAGGATCGGGGCCAGTTCGGCGCGCAGACAAAGGGTACTGTCCAGAACACCCAGCTGCACCAGACGCTCGGTCAGCAGGACGACGGCCAGCAGCGGCAGACGGGTCTGCAGATCCTTTGCCGCCAGCGCCAGACGATAGGGGTCAAAAGGCTGCTGCCAGTTCCAGTCCAGATGGGCCAGATACCCCAGTCCCTCGTCGACCGCCATGATGGCACGGGTGTGATCCTTCATCAGGGTCGGATGGGTGCGGAAATAAAAGCTGTCGATGCTGTCGATGCTCCAAAGGGTGGAAATATAAAAATCCATCTGTTCATTTGGCATATGCATTCTCCTTCCTTTGCATCCATTCAATGGCACGCGGTTCACCGTGTCTGGCGGCGCGCTCGATCCATGTCCACCCCTCTTCGGGTGCAGGGATGACCCCAAGGCCGCCCTCGATCAGTACCTTGCCCAGCAAGAACTCGCCGACCGATACCCCCTGTGCAGCCAGACGGCAGATCTGCCGAAAAACCTCGGCCGATTCCCTCGGCACCTGAATGGCGTCTTTTTTCTTCAGCTGTCCGCCTTTATTCTTCTCGGGGATAGCCCCTCCCCTGCGTGCACGCTCCAGCAGATCATGATAATTGGCCACGCGCGCGGGCGTCGCCCCCAGCCACCTGGCCGTCTGCTTCCAGCGGGCATCATGGCCGCAGCGCACGCCATCGTGTACGATGTTGTAGAGATGGGCGTATTCATGGCGGACGGTATCGAGGAACTCCTCGGCAGTGCCATAACGGCAGAGATAATCGGCGATGGCCACATCGACGATCTCGATGTGCTTGGTTTCGCGGTTGGTGCGGCTTCGGCAGACGCCGAGGGTTTGGGTCATGCGTGTGGAGATACGGATCTTGACATTCTTTGTATTCAGGCCGGAGATGGCATCCAGGCGGTCGAACTCCGCGCGGATATCGGATAAGGTGAACATGGCAAAACTCCCCTCTGATTGGATTTTAAAGCCATTATAGCCGTTCTGCCCGAGCCCGGCCAAAATCCCACGGAGTTTTCACGTCTGCGGGAGATCGATGATATATCTGTGGCAGAAAACGGCGGCCGCTGTGCGGCCGCCGTTTTTAATTTTTCTAAAACTTCAGTCTTGCAGCAACTGCCAGCTCATCGCATCGGTTGTTAAACGGATTATCTGCATGGCCCTTCTTCCCCACAAAATGTTCCATTTTGCAGGGGCCCCTTTTATTCTCATAGATTTTGGTCGGCAAAGCCTTCCAAAATCAGCGCCGCAAAAGCGGCGATCGGGTCAAGGGCCCTTCGATCAATATTTCAGTCTTGCAGCAACTGCCAGTTCGTCACATCTATTGTTAAACGGATTATCCGCATGGCCCTTCTTCCCCACAAAATGTTCCATTTTGCAGGGACCCCTTTTATTCTCATAGATTT
>JAFQKM010000119.1 GCA_017396925.1 Clostridia bacterium | reverse complement strand
CCTCAAGGGCCCGGCAAGCTATATTCTGCCCTCCCTGTCGCTGGCCCTGTCGCCCATTTCCACCATCTCCCGTCTGGTTCGCTCCAGCATGAAGGAAGTTATGAAGCAGGACTACATCGTTTTGGCCCGTTCCAAGGGCATTCCCATGCTGCGCATCATCATCGAGCACGCCCTGCGCAACTGTCTGATCCCCGTTGTCACCTATGCAGGCCCCATGCTTTCCTTCCTGGTCACCGGCTCCTTCGTTATCGAGAACCTTTTCTCGATCCCCGGCATCGGCGCCGAGTTCACCAACAGCGTATCCAACCGTGACTACACCATGATCATGGCCCTGACCATCATGTTCGGCGCGATGATCATCATTGCCAATATCCTCACCGACCTGCTGGTTGCCATGATCGACCCCCGCATCAAGCTGGACAAGAAATCGTAACTGCTGCTCCGAAAAGAGATGAAAGACATGAATGAAGAAATCAAACTGACGGCCGACCTGTTCGAGCCCCTTTCCGAAGACGAAAAGAACCACGAGTTCATCGCCGCCCAGTCCAAGACCTATTTTCAGGATGCCTGGGGACGCTTTAAGAAGAACAAAATGGCCCTCATCGGCCTGGCCTTCCTCAGCGTCATGGTGATTCTGGCCATTCTGGTTCCCATGTTCTCCCCCTTTGAATACGACGGCATGGATCTGACCGCCCTGAACGAAATGCCCAGCCTGACCCACCCCATGGGCACCGACAAGTTCGGCCGCGACATTTTCGTCCGCGTTATGTACGGCGCACGCATCTCCCTTTCCATCGGCTTCTCGTCGGCCTTTATCTGCCTGGTCATCGGCGTTGTTTACGGCGGCATTGCCGGCTATGTGGGCGGCAAGACCGAAATGATCATGATGCGCATCGTCGATATCCTCTATTCGCTGCCCAATCTGCTGATCGTTATTCTGATCATGCTGATCTTTGGTTCCAACGTTATTTCGATCCTGATCGGTATCTGTATCACAGCCTGGATCGGCATGGCCCGTCTGGTCCGTACCCAGGTCCTGACCCTCAAGGAGCAGGAGTTCGCTCTGGCCGCCTATGTTCTGGGCGCCAGCCGCAGCCGTATCCTCTTCAAGCACCTGGTCATCAACTGTATGGGCCCCATCATCGTCAACGTTACCATGCTGGTTCCCTCGGCCATCTTCACCGAGGCCTTCCTTTCCTTTATCGGTATCGGTATTTCGGCTCCCGCAGCCAGCTGGGGTACACTGGCCAACGAGGCCAGAACCCTGATCGAGAGCAACCCCATCCAGATCATCTGGCCTGTGCTTTCCATCTGCCTGACCATGCTGTCCCTCAACTTCATCGGCGACGGCGTCAGCGACGCATTCGACCCCAAGAAGAAGTAAAAAAACGGATATAGGTGTTATAAACTATGAGCTTACTTGAAATAAACAATCTGGTCACCAGCTTCAAGACCGAGCAGGGCAAGGTACAGGCCGTCCGCGGCATCTCCTTCTCGGTGGAAGCCGGCGAGATCGTCGGCGTTGTCGGCGAATCGGGCTCGGGCAAGAGCCAGTCGATGTATTCCCTCATGGGTCTGCTCAGCGACAACGGCGTCATCGAAGACGGTTCGATGATCTTCGACGGCCACGAGATCTCTCCCGCCAAGTTCGAAGGCACCCAGACCGAATGGGAAAAGTATATGGAAGACATCCGCGGCAACACCATCTCGATGATCTTCCAGGATCCCATGTCCTTCCTCAACCCCGTCCTCAACATTGAAAAGCAGCTCTGCGAGCCGCTGATCTATCATAAGAACATCAAGGATAAGGCCGAGCTGCACAAGATGGCCGTCGAGCTGCTGACCCAGGTCGGTATTCCTTCCCCCGAAGAGCGCCTCAAGCAGTATCCCCATCAGCTGTCGGGCGGTATGCGCCAGCGTGTCATCATTGCCATTGCACTGGCCTGCCATCCCAAGATGATCATTGCCGACGAGCCGACCACCGCTCTCGACGTTACCATCCAGGCCAAGATCCTCGAACTGATCAAGAAGCAGCGCGACCGTCTGGGCGCCGGCGTCATCCTGATCACCCACGACCTGGGCGTTGTTGCCTCGACCTGCGACCGTGTCAATATCATGTACGGCGGCAAGATCGTCGAGACCGGCACAGCCGACGAGATCTTCTATAACGGTATGCATCCCTATACCCAGGGCCTGCTCTCCTGCGTCAACAACCCCGAGGCCGAGGATCACAAGCTGCGTCCCATTCCCGGTTCTCCTCCCGACCTGCTGGCGCCGCCGGCCGGCTGCCCCTTTGTCGACCGCTGCGAACACGCCATGAAGGTCTGCAAGCTTTATCCTGCCCCCGAGACCAGGCTCTCGGAGACCCATAAAGTAAACTGCTGGTTAACAGAGAAAGGAAAGATCTGATATGCAGAATGCCATCCTCAAGGTCGATCACGTCAAGACCTACTTCCCGGTCAGCACATCGATCTTTGCCAAGAAACAGTATCTGAAGGCCGTCAACGACGTATCCTTCGAAGTCGGCGAGCACGAGACCTTCGGTCTGGTCGGCGAATCGGGCTGCGGCAAGAGCACCCTGGGCCGCACCATCGTCAGAATCTATGATCCCACCGAAGGCAAGGTCTTTTACAAGGGCCAGGACATCGGCCGACTCAAGGGCGACGAACTGAAGAAGTTCCGCAAGGAAGTGCAGATGATCTTCCAGGATCCCTATGCTTCCCTCAATGCCCGTATGACGGTCGGCGAGATCATCCGTGAGCCCATGGATATTCATCATCTCTACGGCAGCAAGCAGGAGCGCGAAGAGCGCGTCAGCCAGCTGCTCGAGACCGTCGGCCTCAAGCCCGACCATATCCGCCGTTACCCCCACGAGTTCTCGGGCGGCCAGCGCCAGCGTATTTCGATTGCGCGCACATTGGCCCTCGACCCCAAGTTTATCGTCTGTGACGAGCCCATTTCGGCCCTCGACGTTTCCATTCAGGCACAGATCATCAACCTGCTGGAAAAGATTCAGGACGAGATGAACATCTCCTATCTGTTCATCGCCCACGACCTGGGCGCCGTCAAGCACATTTCCCAGCGCATCGGCGCTATGTATCTGGGCAGTCTGGTCGAGATCGGCGAGAGCGAAGAGCTCTACCGCAATCCCCTCCACCCCTATACCAAGGCGCTGCTTTCGGCCATTCCCATTCCCGATCCCCAGGTCATGCGCAAGCGCGCTGCCCTCGATCTGGACGGCGAGATCCCCTCGCCCCTCAATGTACCCACAGGCTGTGCATTCCGCACCCGCTGCCCCAAGGCCATGCCGGTCTGCGCCGAAGTCAAGCCTGAACTGCAAACCGTAGGGACATCACAGGTGGCCTGCCATCTGTATGCCAAATAAATCTTTCTTCAAAAGGAGCGATACCCAATGAGAAAATCTCTCATCGCACTGCTGCTTGCCATGCTGATGTGCCTTTCTCTCGTAGCCGGCTGTTCCGGCGGCGATGAAGAAGTGGATACAAACGCCGGTCAGCAGGAGCAGGTCTCTGATACAACCGAGACCGAAGGCGAAGAAAAGGAAGAGGCTGCTGCCAACGAGATCACAACAGCCACCAACACCACCTTCGCTACGCTCGACCCCGCACTGATCTCCACAACTGCCATGGGCAATGTTTTCACCAATGCCAGCGCCAACTTCTTCCGCGCACAGGCTGACGGTACCCTGGCTCTCGACCTCGGCGAGTCCTACACATTCGACGCCGATACCCTGACCTATACCTTCAAGATCAAGGAAGGCCTGAAGTGGTCGGACGGCGAGCCTCTGACAGCCGAGCATTTCGTCTATGCCATCAAGCGTGCCATCGGCTATGGCCCCGATAACGCCTACGCTGCAAGAAACCTGGTCTCCTTCGTCGTCGGCGGTGTTGAGGCAGCTGACAACCAGATGGATGTTGCCGATATGACAAACGTCGGTGTTGCCGCTCTGGATGATACAACCTTCACCGTTCAGCTGAACGAGGTTCACCCCTTCTTCCACAAGTTCTTCTCGGGCAACACCACCAGCCCTGTCCGCCCCGACTTTGCTGTCGAGCATGAGAGCGCATGGTCGGTCAACGGCACATACCCCAGCTGCGGCCCCATGGTTATGGAGTCGATCAACCCCGAGGAGCAGGCTGTTTTCGTCAAGAACGAAAACTACTGGGATGCTGAAAACGTCACACTGGACAAGCTGACCGTTCTGGTCATGCCCGACCAGACCGCCCAGCTCAACGCCTTCAAGGCCGGCCAGCTGGACATCGCTACAAGCGTTCCCTCCGAGACCGCTTCCAACAGCCAGTATCAGAACAACTTCTACAAGGCTGAAAAGTATACCTGCAACTACTTCGTCCTGCTGAACACAGGCGCCAAGAACACCGTTCCCGAGCTGATGGACGTCCGTGTCCGTAAGGCCATGAACCTGTGCCTCGATAAGGACACCATGCTGGCTGTTCTGTCGGGCGGCGACTT
>JAFQKM010000118.1 GCA_017396925.1 Clostridia bacterium | reverse complement strand
TGTGAAACGGCATATTTCCCCCTCTTTCTGCCACTGCTGCGGCATCAGCTTTCCGAATACTCTATTCGGAATTTATCCATTATTATAATATATTTCAGTGCTGTACTCAAGAGCTTTCCTGCATTTTCTCAGCGTATTTCTCTTTTTTCTTGGAAGAAAGCCAAAAAAGTTCTCCGGAAAATAGATTTCCGGAGAACTTTTGGTTCTTTTCATGCTTCCAGCTGTGCAATGGCCAGCTGTACGGCCCGCTCAACCAGACGGCTCATGGGCATATCATCGAGGCCGGCGATCAGATTGTCGCAGTGATTGACCGGCACAAGGATGCGCACGGCATTGCTCTGTCCCACCGCCATCGCCATAGCAGGGGTGACTTCGCCGAAGAGGGCGTCGGCGATGACGATACCGACCGGGCCGACGATCAGATCGGCCTTGCGGCAGCCGACGATAACGGCATTCTCGCCGGTGGCGGCATTGTCTGCCCCGGCCTTGAGCATGGCCGAAGTGGCCAGCGCATTGGTGCCGACGGCGGTGATCTCGGCCTGCGGACAGGCTTCCTTAAGGGCAGCCGTCAGCTGGCGGCCCATGCCGCCGCCCTGGCCGTCAATAACCAGGATCTGCTTTTTCTTAGAGACCAAAGACACGGGCGGCCTCCTGCATATTCTCAATGACCTTTACGCCAAAGGGGCAGCGGCCTTCGCAGGCGCCGCACTGCAGGCACTCGCCCGCATGATGCTCGAGGGCGGCATAATGCTCGCGCTCGGCTTCGGGCATACCGCCCTTGGCCTTGACCAGATGGAGGAACTTGGTGACGTCGGCAACCTTGATGCCGACCGGGCAGGGTGCGCAGTGGCCGCAGTACATGCAGTGGCCCACCCAGCTGATGCGGGGGAAGGAAGCCAGCGCCGAAGCATAGTCGCGCTCTTCTGCCGATGCGGTGACATAGGCCAGGCAGACGTCCATTTCCTCCAGCGTGCGTGCGCCGCACATGATCGAGCCGACGCCGGGACGGGTCAGGGCATAATGGATGCACTGGTTGACCGTCAGGGCCACGCCTGCAGGCGAATCGCTGCCCAACAGATCGCCGCCGCCAAAGGCCTTCATAACGGTGATGCCGACCCCTTCGCGCTCGCACAGTTCATAGAGGGCCTTGCGCTCGGGATCCATGTTGACCAGCTGGCCGGCATAGCTCTCGTCGGCCCAAAGCTTTTCAATATCCTCATCACCCGGCTGCAGATCGTAGCAGGGATTGACGCTGAACATCAGAACTTCGATCAGGCCGCTTTCGATCATCTTGATGGCGACCTTGGGATTGTGGCTGGAAACGCCGATATGGCGAATGCGGCCCTGCTTTTTCAGTTGGAGGGCATATTCCATAACGGGGCCCTTCGAAACCTCTTCCCAGACCTTGTCCGAGTCGATGTAGTGGATCATGCCGATGTCCAGATAATCGGTATCCAGCAGCGCCATCATCTCTTCAAAGCCTTCCTTTACCTCGTCGATCTGACGGGTAGCCTTATACTGGCCGTCCTTCCAGACCGAACAGAGATGCGACTGCAGGATCATTTTGTCGCGGCGGCCCTTGATGGCCTTGCCGATGTTGCGGCGGACCTCGGGATTGGATGTATAGATATCAACGATATTGACGCCCTTTTCCATGGCCTTGTCCATGAGGGCCAGGCAGAATGCCTCGTCCTTGTCGACAAAACCTTCACAGCCCAGGCCGATCTCGCTGACCATCAGGCCGGTATTTCCAAGTTTACGGTAATCCATAAATCAAACGCTCCTTTATCTCAGATTGATTGTATGATAGCACTTAAACCGTACTTTAAGTCAAGTCCTGCAGACGCAGCGATACAGGACCATCGATGTGCACTTCGTCGGGTGCGACCCGGCAGTCGAGGGCCAGGATCTCCACACCGGCCGCCTGTGCTTCCAGCAGGGCGTCGGCAAAGGCCGGATGGGTGGCCCGATTGGGTGAAAAATACTGCGGCCCCTTCATCTGGATGACCACCACCAGCATGGCGCCGTGGCCGGCGGCTCTGGCCGCCATCAGCTCGCGGATATGCTTAACGCCGCGCTCGGTGGGTGCGTCGGGGAAAAAGGCGCCGCCATCGATCTCCAGCGTGCAGCCCTTGACCTCCACATAGGTCAGCTTCTCGCCCTGCCGCAGGCGAAAATCAAAGCGCGAGTCTCCAAAGCGGCATTCGGAGCGGATCTCGTCAAAGCTTCCCAGATGCCCCTCCCCTGCCCACTCGGCAAAGAGCCGGTTGGGGGCCTGAGAATCCATATTGACCAGCATGCCGCCACGGTCGACGGCGATCAGGTCGTATTTGGTTTTGCGGTTGGGATTTTCGCTCTCATCGATCCACACCGTTGTGCCGGGGATCAGCAGCTCGCGGCAGCGCCCCGTATTCTTGACATGGCAGACCTCGATCTGTCCGTCGACCTCCACATGGGCGATGAATCGGTTGGGACGGCTGACAAAGCGCCCCTCTCTGATATGATGATAGATCATACTTCCTCCCACAGATCCAGCTGGATCGGCTCTTCCTTGGGTGCTTCAAACATCCGATGCCGGCTGCCCACATCGATGCCGGCCGCCCGGGCCTGGCTGTGCTGCAGCTTGCGCGGGATGCGGTATCGCCTGCCGTCGCGGATAAAAACAGCGCCGGTCTGCTTGAACCGGAAATCCACCCCGTTTCGCATACACTGCTCCCGCAGATGCAGGATCCATGCATAATCACAGGGGCGGACATCGATGCCCGATTCTCCGCCGGCCACAATGGCGCCGATCTGTCCGTCCTGCAGGTATCGCTCCAGATCGATGTCCTCCAGCAGGGGTTCGCAGGCCAGGCATTTGCGTCGAATAGGCGCCTGCAGATAGATGGGCAGACGGAAATCGGCCATGGCCTGATTTTCCACCGTACAGGCGATCGTAACATTGGGATAACCCTCGCCCCAATCGGCCGGGATACAGGCGGCAAACCGATGGATGCGTTTGGTGATCAAAAAGAAATGCAGGTCGGGCCGTGCTTTCATAATGGCCCAGGCCTCCGGCCGCCATCTGTCGGCTTCCTCCAGAAAAAAGTCGGAGGAAAAGCAGGTATAAACGGTCTCGCCCGCCGGGATCTTCCAGTTGCCCTGCCGGTCTTTTTTCAGGGGCAGATCGAAGTGCTTGTTGCGCACCACCTGCGATGCATCCCGTCCATGCCGTGCATCGATGCGGTAGACATAACAGTTCTGGCAGCCGGGGCTGATCTTGCGGCAGCCGTGCCATGGATTCCAGCCGGCCATGCTTACAGGTCCTGCACGGCGTATTCCAGCGCCTTGCCGATGGAATCGTAGATGGCCAGACCGGCCTGGTCGCTGTAGGGCGTCCGTGTCTTGTTGATGATAACCAGATCCTCGCCCTCGAAGTATTCGATGAGGCCGGCTGCCGGCCAGACGGTCAGCGAGGTGCCGCCGATGATCAGCAGGTCGCTCTGGCGGATCGACCAGATGGCGCGAGCCATGGTATTCTGATTCAGCGGCTCTTCATACAGCACAACGTCGGGCTTGATGGTGCCGCCGCAGCTGCACTTGGGCACAAGGGGCATGGCCTCGATGTCGGCACGGGAATAGGCCTTGCCGCAGGTCTGACAGTAGTTTCGCTCGACGCTGCCGTGCAGCTCGTAGATCTTTTCGCTGCCGGCCGCCTGATGAAGGCCGTCGATGTTCTGTGTGACGATGGCCAGCAGCTTGCCGGCCTTTTCCATTCTGGCCAGCGCCTTATGGGCACGGGAGGGCTCGACGCCCTTGACCAGCATCTTATCTCGGTAAAAGCGGAAGAACTCCTCAGGCATACGGTCGTAAAATGTACGGCTGAGGATGGTCTCGGGCGGAAACTTATAGTGCTGGTTATACAGACCGTCGACGCTGCGGAAATCGGGAATGCCGCTTTCGGTGCTGACGCCTGCGCCGCCGAAAAAGACGATGCGCTGGGCATTGTTGACCAGTTCTCTCAGTTTTTCCAGTTTTTCATCCATATCAGAAACCTCCGTTCCGGGGCCTGTGCCCCATCGAAATGGCTGTCTGGCGTTGACATCCATTCAAATGCGTGATAAATTAAAATCAGTTATTTATTTTACGAAAGCAAAACTTTCCAACCTATCTTGTAAAGGAGAACCTGTTATGAGCATTACCGTCCGCAAAGGCGTCCTCGAAGATCTGCCCAAGCTGCTGGAGATCGAGCCCAAGGCCACTCCCGGCCTGCAGTACCTCAACGACGTTCAGGAAGAGTTTTTCAACAACGAGATCGGCGAGATGGTTGTCGCCGAAGAAGATGGAAACATCATCGGCTTTGGCCGTTTCTCCACCCAGTTTGACGGTTCGGGCTGGCTGGAATGCCTGCGTGTTGATCCCGCCCACCAGAAGAAGGGCTGCGGCGCACAGATCTGGAAGCGCTATGTCGAGCTGTGCGACATCTACCATGTCCCCTTCGTCCGTATGTACACCGGCCTGACCAACTATGCCTCCAAGACCCTTGGCGAGCGCAACGGCCTCCATGTCGCCTACCAGACCCAGGAAGGTACCCTGCTGAAGGAGAATATCCCCGACGTCGAGCCTGTGGAAGGCTTCGAGCTGGCCGACTGCCACCACTGTGCGGCTGCCGCCATCGAGCCCTATGCCGAAGGCTATCACAATTACTACTGCATCAACCGTACCTTCTACACCATGGGCGAGCCCCTTTACAAGGCCCTGGTCAAGGATCAGATGGTCTGGAAGAAGGGCGACAGCATGGTCGTCCTCGGCGCCCGTTTCCAGAAGGATAAGGGTCTGCATATCGCCCTCATGGGCGGCAATCTGGACGAATGCGTCCGCTTTGCCATTCAGAAGTTCCGTGAAAGCGGCGTTGGCAAGCTGGTCTGCATGATCCCCTCCGAGCGCGAGGATCTCCACGAAGTCCTGCTCAAGTATGGATTCACCATCCCCAGCAATCACATCATCATGCTGGAGCGTGCTTTCTAATTTGATTATAGCATAATTTACAGTCCAAAAAAACCGTCCGAGGTTCATTCCGCGGACGGTTTTTTTCTGCCTTTATTTCTTTTTCTTCTTCTTTTTCTGCTGCGCCGCTTTGGGCAGGATGATCTCCTTCTCGGGCAGGATCAGGCTGCTGTCGGGCAGAATGATCTCGGCTTCTTCCTCCCGCATCGGCTCCATGCGTTCGCGTCGGCGCAGGTCATCGCGCAGGATCTGATAGATGCCGGCAAAAAGCGGTACGCCCAGCAGCATACCCAATACGCCCATCACGCCGCCGCCCACCGTAATGGCCGCCAGCACCCAGATGCCCGGCAGGCCGATCGACGAGCCGACCACACGGGGGTAGATCAGATTGCCCTCCAGCTGCTGCAGGACCACCAGGAAAACCACGAAAAGGATGGCCTTGACGGGCGATACCGTGGCGATCAGCAGAAAACCGACCACGCCGCCGATGTAGGCGCCGGCCACGGGGATCAGAGCCGTGAAGCCGACCAGCGTACCGACCATGGTGGCATAGGGAATGCCCAGCAGGGCCATGCCGACGATACAGAGGACGCCGAGGATGACCGCCTCGACACACTGGCCGACGATAAACTTGCTGAAACTGTTGTCAAAGGTGCGCACCACATAGAGGATACGGTCGCGGGTGCGGGGCTTGAGGTAGGCGTCCATCAGGCGGAAGCAGCTTCTGCCCAGGCCTTCCTTGCCGGCCAGCAGGTAGATGGCGAAGACCAGCGCGACCACAAAATCGATGACAACACCGGCCATGGTGCCGACCACCGATACCGCTGTGCCCACCGCACTGCCCAGACCCTGAAACAGGTTTTTGGCAATACTCTCCCAATCGAGCGACTGCAGCTTGGCAAAATAGGTGTCGAGAAAAGCCCAGTCGAACCCGAACTTCTCTTCCAGCAGGGCTACGCCCTTCTGCAGCAGGCCGGGCACCTCGCTGACCAGCAGCTGGATCGACGCCCACAGCTCGGGCAGGATCATCCAGACCAGAACAACCAGCAGCAGTGCAACGCTGGCCAGCGCCAGCAGAATACATAAAGGACGACGGAGGGCCAGCGCCGTCTTGCCCTTCACCCTGCCCAGCAGCTTATCTTCATACAGCCGCATAAGCAGATTGACGATATAGGCGATGACGCCGCCCAGGATCAGCGGACGGGCCGCACCCAGCAGCAGGGCCAGAAAACCGGCGGCTGCTTCCCAATAGGTGATCGCCAGAAAGAGGCTGAACAGGCAGATGGCCAGCCCGGCATATTTTCGGATGCTTTCTTTCATCTTATCCTCCACAAAAGGGGATGTTTCCCCTATTTTCCTCTTCTTATCTTACACGGAAACCGGATGTAAATCCATGAATAAATCATTAAAATTACAGCCTGTGCATAAAAAAAGCAGACGCCGCGGCGTCTGCTTTTCAAGCTTTGGTTTTACTGGATGCTGATACGGGGATCAATCAGGCTGTAGAGAATATCGACCAGAAGATTGATCAGCGAAACGGCGATGGCAAAGACCATTACGCAGGCGATCATCATCGACATCTCGCGGCTGTTGATGGCCTGGATCAGCAGACGGCCGACGCCGGGCCATGCGTAGATATTTTCAATAATGATGGTATTGCTCAGCAGCTCGCCCAGCTGAATACCGATGACCGTGATGGTGGGCAGCATGGCATTGCGCAGAACATGATGGGTGATGACGCGGCGCTCGGAAACGCCCTTGGCGCGGGCGGTACGGACATAGTCCTGACGGATGACCTCCAGCACCGACGAACGGGTGACACGGGCAATGGCCGCCATGTTGATGAAGGCCAGTGTGGCAGCCGGCAGAACCAGATGAGCCAGCGTTTCGGAACCGGCGGTGGGGAACCAGCCCAGCTTGAGGGCGAACCAGATCATCATCAGCAGGCCCATCCAGAAGTTGGGCATCGATACGCCGACCAGAGAAATGGCCATACACAGGCCGTCGAAGATCGTGTTCTGTTTGATAGCCGCAAAAACACCCAGCGGCAGCGCCAGAACCACCGAGAAGAACAGGGATGTGATACAAAGCTGCAGCGACTTGGGCAGATGGACGCTCATCTTGGTCAGAATACCGCTGTACTGATCGTTTTCATTGACCTCTTCGGTAAACCACTTTTTCATCATGCGGCCATACCGGACGATCATCGGGTCGTTGAGGCCCAGCTCTTCCATCTTGGCTTCGCGCTCGACCGGATCTGTGATGTTGCGCAGAGGGATCATCTCGGGGTTGCCGGGGGCCAGGGTCATCAGCGTATAGACCAGAAAGGTTACGCCAAAAAGCACCGGAATGATGCTGACCAGACGGCGCAGGATAAAGGTGAACATATTTTTCATTGTAAACGCTCCGTAACTCTGCCGGAAAACCGGCAGTTTTGGTGGGGTCTCCCCCAATTATCGTCTTTTCCGATTAAATAGCAGTATAACATAAAACGATGGATAATTCAACCGCTGACAGAAAAGCCGACAAATCGCCGCAGCGGCTTGCCTGTTGGCAGAAAATATGATAGGATGGACTTATCTAAAAGAAAACCCATCAAGGAGGAATATCCGTGATCCAAGATATCGGCGAAGGCGTATTCTCCAACGCTTTCTCTACAGAGCCCCCTTACGAAGGTGCACCTCTCTACTGCTACCGCGGCAATGATATTCTCGTCAAGGGCGACGAGTACGCCCCCGAGCTGCCCACCTACGGCGAGCTGACTCCGGCCTGCCACCATCTCTTCTTCATGAAAGGCAAGAGCTGCTACATCAATGAGGAGATCCTCAAGACCCCCGAAGGCTTCCGCTATGTCAACGCCCCTGCGCTGGCCCGCAGCCATCCCGACCGCAAGATCGCATTCTCGGTCATCACCGGCCTGCAGCTTTCCCGCTGGGAGCAGTCCCGCAAGTTCTGCGGCCGCTGCGGCGCCCCCACCGAGCGCAGCCAGGTCGAGCGCGCCATGATCTGCCCCAAGTGCGGTCAG
>JAFQKM010000117.1 GCA_017396925.1 Clostridia bacterium | reverse complement strand
GGCGCACCACATCGCCCTGGAACTGAACAAACACAGGGACGGTATCGTGGAAGAAGCCGTGACATCGGTGGACGAGGACGGCATGGTTTACAACGAAAAGGAATTGCTGGAACAGATGGAAACAGAGCACAAAAACCATGAACTTTGAAAAAGTAGAGCCATTGTAGAGCCAAATGGCAAAAAAATAACCCCGGAAACCCTGTAAAATCAAGGCTTCCGGGGATTTTTTATATTATTCCCACTCGATGGTTGCGGGGGGTTTGGAGGTGATATCGTAGACGATGCGGTTGATACCCTTGACTTCGTTGACGATGCGGACCGATACGCGGTCGAGTACCTCCCAGGGAATACGGGTCCATTCGGCAGTCATAAAGTCGGTGGTTGTGACCGAGCGCAGCGCCAGTGTATAGTCGTAGGTACGGCCGTCACCCATGACGCCGACCGAGCGCATATTGGTCAGAACGGCAAAATACTGGTTCATGGTGTGCTCCAGATTTGCCTTGGCGATCTCATCGCGGAAGATAAAGTCGGCATCGCGGAGGATATCCAGCTTCTCCTTGGTGATGTCGCCAATGACGCGGATGGCCAGACCGGGACCGGGGAAGGGCTGGCGCATGACCAGGTATTCGGGCAGACCCAGCTCGCGGCCCAGCTGACGGACTTCGTCCTTGAACAGCAGGCGCAGAGGCTCGATGATCTCCTTGAAATCGACATAATCAGGCAGACCGCCAACATTGTGGTGCGACTTGATGACGGCGGCATTGCCGGCGCCCGACTCGATGACATCGGGATAAATGGTGCCCTGGACCAGGAAATCGACGGTACCGATCTTCTTGGCTTCTTCCTCAAAGACGCGGATAAACTCTTCGCCGATGATCTTACGCTTGGTCTCGGGATCAGCCTGACCGGCCAGCTTGCCCAGGAAACGGGCCTCGGCATCGACACGGACAAAGTTGATGTTCCACTTGGCAAAGGCTTCTTCGACCTCATCGCCCTCGTCCTTACGCATGAGGCCGTGATCGACAAATACGCAGGTCAGCTGATTGCCGACAGCTTCGGCCAGCAGTGCGGCTGCAACCGAGGAATCGACGCCGCCCGACAGAGCCAGCAGGACCTTGCCGTCCTTGACCTTCTCACGGATCTCCTTGATGGAGCGCTCCTTATAGTCACCCATGGTCCAGTCGCCCTTGGCACCGCAGACCTCATAGAGGAAGTTGCGGATCATCTGGACGCCATATTCGGTATGGTTGACTTCGGGATGATACTGTACGCCATAGAAGCCGCGCTTTTCGTCGGCAATGGCGACATTGGGGCAGGCGGCACTGTGTGCGACCAGAGCAAAGCCTTCGGGTGTCTTGGCCATATAGTCGCCGTGGCTCATCCACGAAACAGCCGACTCGGGCAGACCCTTGAAGATCTTGCAGGTATTGTCGTAATAGGTGACGGTCTTGCCGTATTCACGGGCACTGTCGTCCTGTGCTTCGGTGACCAGACCGCCCAGATGATGGGCCATCAGCTGGCAGCCGTAGCAGATGCCGAAGATGGGGATATTGAGGTTGAAGATCTCAGGATCGACCTGAGGCGAGGTCTCGAGGTAAACGCTGTTGGGGCCACCGGTGAAGATGATGCCGATGGGATCAAATTCCTTGATGGCTTCAATGGTCGTGGTATAAGGCTTGACTTCGCAATAGACATTGCACTCTCGAACACGGCGTGCGATCAGCTGGTTATACTGGCCGCCGAAATCGAGGACAAGCACTTTCTGCTGCTTTTCCATTTGCTTTCCTCCAATAACTATGATAATTGACGTAAGAAACAGAGATACCTGCCGCGCAGGCACAGAGAAATAATTATACAGTTATTCTATCACAGTCGGCAGCAAAAGCCAACATTTTTCTGCATTCTGCAAAAAGTCTCCCCGGAAAGAAACCTTTCCGGGGAGAAAACGGGAGATCCTGTTTAGTCCTTGTGTTCGATGACGATCTTGCATTCGTCATTGGTGCCCGAATCAAAGAGCTTGACAAAGGCCTGCTGAATGGCCTCGGGCTCGGCGGGAATGACCGATGTGATGGTGGAGAGGAACATCTCCTGATTATCACGCACCATCTCAAAGGCCTGCTTGAAGTCGGCCCACGAGAAATAGAGGCCGGTCTTGAGGGTGGCTTCCTTCAGATAAAGGGACATGGCGTTGAAGCAGGGCTTGGGGGCGTGCATGCCCAGCATGACAACGGTGGCGCCCGATGCGGCCAGGCCGAGCAGGCCGTCGTAATCGTCAACGCCGACGCAGTCGATGATGTGCTTGAAGCCGCCGGCCGGGGTCAGGGCCTTGATCTTTTCATCATATTCGGGATCCTTGACCGACAGGCAGATGTCGACGAAATCGAAGGTATTGCAGAAATCGACGCGGGACTGGCTGCGGCCGGTCATGATGACCTTGCCGGCGCCCAGCAGCTTGGCAGCAGCGGCAGCATAGATGCCGATGGGACCGTTGCCCGAAACCAGGACATCCTCGCCCGGCTGGATGCCGAGGAACTTGACGCCGTGGAGGGATACGGCCACAGGCTCGACGATGGCGCCCAGCTTGGTAGGCATATCCTCGGGCATGGGAATAACATAATCGCCGCGGACGCGGACATAGGGGCCATAGGCGCCGGGGGCCGATACGCCGGGGTTATCGACCATCATCTGGGCGCAGCGCTGCTCTTCGCCCTTCTTGCAATATTCACACTCGCCGCAGGAATTGAACTCGGCTGCAACCACCTTCATGCCCTTGGGGAAGCCATATTCGCCGCCGTCTTCGATATAACCGGCAAACTCATGGCCGGGTGTAAAGCCCTGGCCGCCGTAATACAGCCAGAAGCTGCGGTCGGAACCGCAGATGGCACAATGCTTGACCTTGAGGGTGACCCACTTACCGCCTGCTGCGGGAATCGGGGCTTCGGCATAAGCAAAACTCTTGGCCTGGTCAACAACGATGGTTTTCATCATGATACTTTCTCCCTTTCCTTTATTGTCTGCTCATTTAATTTGTTTGTTATTTAACTAACTATAGTGTAGCACAGAACATGGGAAAAGTATAGATATTTTTATCCATCACTTTGTACAATTCAAAAAGTAAACCTATACAAAAATCTCCCATCCCCTGCCGAAGCAGAAGATGGGAGATCATGGCTTAGTACATGATGATGGCGCGCACCGGGCAGACCGGGCTGCAGTAGCCGCAGGTCAGGCATTTGTCGTGGTCGACCGAGGCAAGGCCGTTTTCATTCCAGTAGATGGCCCCGGCCGGGCAGGCGTTCTTGCAGGCGCCGCACCCCTCGCAGTCCTCCTGATTGACATAGACCCGCTTGTTGGACACATCGGGGTTGTAATCTTTCTCCATGCGGCCTTCGAGGTAGTCGAAGAGGTCATCGACCTCCGAGACCTTGCCAAAGCCGATCATGACCGAATCGAGTTCGGGCAGCGAAAAGGCATAGTCGAGCGCCTGCTGGTAATGAGCGGTCAGGCTGCCGCCGCCAAAGGCTTTCATACCAAATACGCCCTTTCCGGCAGCTCTGCACCTGCGAATGGCCGCCAGCATATCGTCGGCTGTGGCAAATGCATCCCCTCGGCGGATACCAAGGCCGGCATAGTTGATCAGCGGAAAGACCACATCCAGCTCCTTCATGCCGGCGGCCGCTTCGGTGATGTCGACATGATGGGTCGAAAGGCCGATGGCCCGCACCAGACCTGCGGCCCTGGCGTCGATCAGCGCCTGCCATGCGCCCCTGCGCTCCTCCAGCTGGCCGGGACGGACCTCGTGCATGAGGAAAATATCGATCACATCACGTGCCAGCTCCTGCTGCGCCTCACGGATGGCCTCCATCATGCCGTCGTAATCATCACAAAGCGACTTGGAACAAAGGACGACATGATCATAGGCGCCGCCGGCCAGCGCTGTGCGGATATAGGGATAGGTCTGATAATACTGGGCGGTGTCGATAAAATTGATGCCCCGATCGAGGGCATGGCGCAGAATGGCAGCTCCCTCCTCCACCGGCAGGGCCAGCTGGCTGGGGCCCATGGGCAGCACACCGAAACCGGCCGCCGTGACCTCGATGCCGGTATTTCCCAAAAGCTTCTTTTTCAAGGATGGATCCTCCCCGTTTTCTTTTCTATCTGCATTATACGGCAGGATGAAGCGCCGCGCAAGGCCGCATATTTCCGGCTGACGTGCAGAAACTATCCCTGTATTCTTGATCCCAGGAGGAACATTTATGAATAGACGACAGAAGCTTCTGTGGCTGACGCCCCTCTGCACACTGGCGCTGGTGATGGGCGCGGCAGCCCTCTCCCCCATCAGCGCCCGCAATGCCAAAGCCGCACCCGTACTGGCGCCTGCAGCGCTGCAGGCCGAACCCGCTCAGCCCGTCCACCTCTCCCCTGCCGACTTTCATGCCGTCGGCGGCACCCTTTCGGGCATCGTCCTCGAGACTCTGCCCAAAGGCGGCATGCTGACCCGCAGCGGCGAACCGCTGGAGATCGGCAGCGTTATCGGTGCAGAAAATATCGGCACGGTCAGCTTCCTGCCCGATGAAAGCGGCACGACCTATACCGAGTTTGCCGTTCGTCCGGTCTTTGCCGGCCACGGCATGAGCGCAGATGCCGTGACGGTCTCCCTCGATCTGAGCGGCACACCCAACAGCGCCCCCATTGCCCTGCACGGCAGCGGCGAGACCTGCTGCGGCCTGCCCCTGACCGGCACTCTGCAGGCCATCGATCCCGACGGAGATCCTTTGTCCTTCGCCCTCACATCTCAGCCGAAAAACGGTACGGTCACGCTGAAGGAGGGCCGCTTTGTCTATACCCCCACCGGCAATAAAGCCCGCACCGATGCCTTTACCTTTACGGCCACCGACTCCCGCGGCCTGTGTGCCGAAACGGCCGCCTTCACCATCGAAGTCCACGAAGCCGAAAGCGGCCTCCATTACAGCGATATGCAGGATGACCCCAACCACTATGCCGCCGTCCGTCTGGCCGAACTGGGCATCTTCCGCGGCGAACAGATCGGGGCCGAACATTTTCTTTATCCCGATGCGCCCGTGACCCGTGCCCAGTTTGTCGCCATGGCGGCTTCGATCTGCGATCTGCCGCTGCCCACTGCCGCCGTATCCACCGGTATGGCCGACAACGAGAGCGTCCCCGTCTGGGCCAGAGCCTCGATGGCCGCCGCCCTGCAGAGCGACCTGATCGAGGGCGAAGTCGGCCAAAACGGCAGCCGTACCCTACGCGCAGGGGATCCCATCACCCATGCCGAGACCGCCGTTGTCCTCGACCGTATGCTGAACCTGAAGGATGACGGCCGCAAGGCCGATTATGCCGCCGCTCTGCCCACATGGGCGGCACAGGCGGTGGTCGATGCCGTCGAGGGCGGCTATCTTGCCCTTACAGCCGACGGCAGCTTCGATCCCGCGGCGCCCCTCACTCG
>JAFQKM010000116.1 GCA_017396925.1 Clostridia bacterium | reverse complement strand
CTCTCGGGCGCACGGGCGATCTGCGGATGGACGGTCGAGCCGCAGACCGGGCAGGGCTGCCCCTCGGTCAGTGTACGGGCCAGAATACCGGCCTGGGCGTCGAGAAAGGCACGGCTGCAGCGGGTATAGGCCTGCTGGGCACCGTCGGCCTTTGCCGATGATTTCCCATAGGTCAGCTGCGCCTGCGTGACCTGCGCAGCCAGACGGGCATAGGCTTTGTATTCTTCCGCAAAGGTGCGGAGGGTCTCCAGCTGTGTTTCCAGCTGCTCCAGTGCGGCAGCCAGCTTTTCACGCTGGGCGCCGGCCCCCTCCAATGCCTTATAGCGATTCTTCTCTTCTTCCAGCGCAGCGGCGCGATCGATATAGGCCTGCCGCCGGGTGGTGAACTGCTGCTGATCGGCCGTCAGCTGCCGGGTCAGCCCATTGAGGCTGTGGGTTCGGTTTTCCAGCTCGTCATAGACTCCCATCTGCCCGTCCAGCCGGACCAGTTCCTGCCCGATGGCATCCATCTGCGGTGCTTTGGCCTGCTCGGCTTCCAGCGCCTGCCGCAGTTCGGTATGGCGGGCAGCCAGCGCCGTAAGCTCTGTTTCGGCCCCGGCAAGCTCGCGGCGTGCCTGTTCATAGGCTTCGGCCACGGTCAGACGGGCCAGCACCTGTGCCAGCTGGGCTTCGACCGCCTGCAGACGGTGCGCCTGCCCCTCGGCCTGTGCATCGTCGGCCGTGATCAGGCTCTCCACGAGGGCGACGGTTTCTTCGATGGGCAGCTCGCCCCGCTGTGCGCAGGCCAGCTGCTCGGCATAGGGGCTGTGCTCGGGGCAGCGCGCCCCCTGAATATACTGTTCGAGGCTGCTCTGGGCCTCGCGGCAGCGGCGTGCCAGGGCGGCGGCTTCGGTGCGCAGACGCTCCTGCAGCAGCTGATAATTGCCGGTGCGGAAGATCTGACGGAAGATCTCCTGCCGCTTCTGGGTGCCGGCAAACAGCAGCTCGCGGAAGTCGCCCTGGGCGATCATGGCGATCTGACAGAACTGCTCTTTGTTGATGCCCAGGATCTCCTGCACGGCCTGATTGACCTCGCGGACCTTGGTGACCACGCTGCCGTCGGGCCGGGTCAGCTGGGCGTCGGCCTTCTGGGTGGTCATACCGCCGCCGCGCTTGGCCGGACGGTCGTATTCGGGATTGCGCCGCACGGTATAGACCTTGCCGCCATAGCTGAAGGTCAACTCGACCTCGGTGGGCACATCTCCCTCGGCATATTTGGAGCGCAGGGTGGCCGCCTCGCGGATGCTGCCGCTGGCTTCGCCGTAGAGGGCGAAGGTGATGGCGTCGAAAATGGTGGTCTTGCCGGCGCCGGTGTCGCCCGAGATCAGATAGAGGCCGCGCTCGCCCAGCCGGGCCATATCCAGCTCCATGACTCCGGCATAGGGGCCAAAGGCCGAGATCTTCAGTTTTAACGGCCGCATGTATCCACCTCCCAGATCTCTTCGATGAGCTTCTGCAGGAAATCTGCCTGCTCGTCGCTCATGGTGCGGTTGTTCTGCTTTTCATACAGCTCGCCGAACAGCTCCAGCGGCGATTTCTGCTCGACCGCTTCGGCTCCCTCCACATGGCCCGACGTCCGTGTGCGGGTGTTGTCATAATCCAGCTTCATCAGGTTGGGATAGATGACGCGCAGGCGGCCCAGCGCATTGGGGATATCCTCTTCGTCGGTCAGGACGATATGGAAATAGTCTTCCCGGGCCTGTGCGCCGTAAAAGGCCGGCTCGGTCAGCTGGGCAAAGGTGCCGCGCAGGCGGCGCAGATCACGCATGGGGGTCAGCGGCAGGGTGCGAACGGTCAGCTCCCCCTTCTTCCCCAGCTCGGCCACCGTGACCGACTTGTGATGGGTCATTTCGGAAAAAGAATATTTCAGCGGCGTGCCGCAATAGCGCATACGGTCGCTGCCGATGTTCTGGGGGCTGTGGATATGGCCCAGCGCCACATAATCGAAGCCGTCGAAGGCCGCAGCATCGACATTGTCGGTGCCGCCCACCGACAGCTCCTCCGATTCACAGCGCGCGGCGCCGGTGACAAACTGATGGGTGATCAGCACGCGGCGGCGGCCGTCTGTACAGTCGATGGGCGCCAGCGCCGCACGGATGGCATCCGAATAGCTTTCGATATCAGCGTCCGGGGCATAGTGGCGCACATGGGCCGGCTTGACGAAGGGCAGCATATAGATATCGACCTCGCCATGGGCGTCCTGCAGGGTGACCGCCTTGGGGGTGCCGCGGTAGACCGGCGACATATGGATGCCGCTGCGGTCCATCAGGCGGCCGCCGAAGGCAATGCGCTCGGGCGAATCATGGTTGCCGCTGATGACAAAGACCTGCAGGCCCAGCCCGGCCAGACGGCAGAGGAAATCGTCGAAGACCTGTACGGCTTCGGCCGAAGGGACGCTTTTGTCGTAGACGTCGCCGGCGATCAAGACGGCGTCGGGGCGCTCGTCTTCGATATGCCGCGCGATCTGATCGAGAATATAGATCTGATCCTCCAGCAGGGAAAACTCGTTGAGACGTTTTCCGATGTGCAGGTCAGACAGATGGATCAATTTCATAAAACAGCTCCTGTTCCGAGAGGCTTTTCCCCTATTATAGCGCCATTGCCCGTTCTCCGTCAAACGGCAGCGCCGGACAGAAAAAGAGATCCGCCCCGAAGGACAGACCTCTTCTTTCTATCAGAAGGAAATAAAGAGGCCCAGGCCAAAGGCCAGCACCAGGGCGATGGCCATATCCGCTGCGGTCAGCGGTGCGCTCAGTTTGCATCCCATGCCGCCCTGCTTGATCTTCTTTTCCAGACGCAGGCGGCTGGTATCGCCGTCGTAATACCGGATGCGGAACTTTTCACGCCGGCTGATGTCGCTCTGTTTTTCCCGAAGGGCCGTATCCAGCAGATCGTCGAAATAGAGGCTACTGTAAATCTTCCGTGTGCAAAAAGAAAACCCCGGAACCATT
>JAFQKM010000115.1 GCA_017396925.1 Clostridia bacterium | reverse complement strand
AGATTTATTGAAGTTCCTGTTGCCGATATACATCAGAGATTCGGGCAGAGTCAGCTTTTCAACGGCAGCCGCGTTGCCGGTGAAAGCACTTTCGAGAATGGATTCAACGGTCTTGCCGCCGATTTCGGAGGGAATTACGAATTCGGCAGGGGCTTCAGAGCTGTAGCCGTTGATCGCCTGCCTCGTCTCGAAAAATTCATAGGCGTCATCTGCAAATGCTGTTGTGCAGACAGAGCCCAGCAGCATACACAAGCAGAGGAGCAAAGAGAGAATCTTCTTCATAATCCTTCTTATCCTTTCACAATTTGTCTATCGCAAACGCCCTCATCGGGCATTGCAATCGAGAAAACCGATGGCCTTGCCGAAGAGAGACCTCTCCGGCAAGGCAGGTTTCTTTGGACAGGGGTCAGTTGAGCCTGTCGCAGGCGGTCATCGCGCGCTGCATGATAGTGCCGGTCAGCACTTCGGCAGCGATCGCAGGCTTGTCGGCATAGGCCGCGGTAATGAGCTGCTCGTATGCGTTCAGCCAGTTCAGGTATACCGCATACTCGGCAAGATAGGCCATGCCGCCCTCTTCGCTGGCAGCCTCGTACAGTGCGTTGTAGGCGGCGTTCAGTTCGATCTCCCACAGAGAGCAGACGGTATCCCAGGTCTCGGCTCTGTTATCGGTACCGATGAGGAGCTCGGCCATATCATAGGTGAAGCCGTGCACCATGCAGAACGCGTTCGTAAGGGATGCCATGCTTTCTTCTTCAGCCTTGGTGCACGCGCAGGTTTCGGCTGCGGCGGAAGCGCTCTGGGCGCGCGCCACGGAGAAGATGCTGTCCGCACGCTCGGCGGGCGCAGTGTTCATCAGGCAGCACAGTTCCACGCACTTGTCCTGCCAGAGACCGGCAATGACGCGAGCCGTTTCGGCGGGCTGGCCGGGGTTGGCAGTCTTGAGAGCAAACTGCGTATTGGCGACCATGGCAAGGTAATTGGCGCGTTCGGTCATCATCGTGATCCTGGCTGCATCATCGGCAGCGGCAAGAATCTGCTCGTACATGGCGTCGATCTCCTTCTGCCACAGAGCGTACGCATATTCCCAAACCATCTGCTGCCTGCCGGCGTCGCCTGCGGCAGCGGCCATCGTCTGGATGGATTTCTGCGTAGCGGCGTGCTTGGAGCAGAAATGCATTTCGTATTCCACAGAATCCCCGTCGCGGGAGACGACCTGCACATAGCAGGTGTCCTCTCCGCCGACCTGATCCCAGTCGATCGCGCCGGGGCCGGGGGTGTACGTGGTATCCGGGTTGCCGTCGGTATCGCTCACGACGATATTGGACAGGGCGGAATGGATGTAGCCGCTGATATCGTAATTCGCAACGGCTCCGTTGGCCACAAAGCCCAGCTCCACATCCTTCGCGGTGACGACATAGCTGAAGGTGCAGTAGCGGCTCTCGCCGGGATGGAGCATCTCGGCAGAGGCGATCTCGCCGTCGCCTTCAGCCAGAGTGTCATAGACGATGGTCTCGCCAAGCATCGTTTCGCCGATGTTGGTGTAGGTGATGGTGTAGCTGATGGTCTCGCCCTCGGTATAGTAAGAACCGTTGGCGGGAGTGCTGGTCTCGGCCTTGACGATCTCCAGGTCAGAGATCACGCCGAAGGGGAAGTCGCCTTCCATACCAACCAGTACTTCAACTTCGTTGGACAGGTCGGCCTGCGCCTTGCCTTCGGGGTCATAACCGACGACATTTGCAATGTTCTTTATAGAACCTCTGACAGCATCCATCTCCGTCACTTTATAATAGAAGGAACCGTCAAACTGCTGTCCGGGCTCCAGAATCACGGGACAGACGGCAACAGGATCAGAAGAGGAATGCAGATAATCGCGGATCGTCACATCATGCAGCGGCAGGCTGCCGGTGTTCTTCACCGTGAGTATGTAGCTCACATACTCGCCGGGCACATAGTACTGGCCGTTGGCCGGAGTGCTGTCGACGGTCTTGCTGATCGCGACGCCGCCGAGAGCCATTTCGATGTAGCTGTCACAGAAATAATACTTGTAGCCGCAGGGCGCGCTGACCGTATTGGAATCGATATCGACCCATGCGTCGCCTTCCGGGTCATAGAACGCAGCGTGCGCCGTGTTTTCGACATAGCCGCGCTGGGCGTCTTCGACCGTCACGATATAATCAAAGGTATACTCCGTGTTGTCGGCAGAAGTCGCCGCGGGCAGGATGTCCAGAACGGAGTCTTCATTGCTGCCCTTGAGCGGGTCGGTGATCTCCACATCGGAAAGGGTGAGGCCTTCCGGGATCACCAGCTT
>JAFQKM010000114.1 GCA_017396925.1 Clostridia bacterium | reverse complement strand
TCGAGCAGGGCGGGGGGAATGACGCCGTCGATGGTCTCGACGATCATGCAGTAGGGGTTGAGGCTGCGGATGCGGTCGTATACCGCCGAAGCCTGCGCCTCGTCGATCAGGTCGCGCTTGTTGAGCAGGGCCAGGCTGCAGTGGATGACCTGACGGCGGGCCGTCTCTTCGGCCTCGCTGTCCTTGAGGAAGTCGACGCCGTCGACCAGGCAGATCGAGCCTGCCAGCTGATAGGGCTGCATACCGCCGCAGATGCCGGCAACGCTGTGCAGGATCTCTTCCAGATTGGAAGGATCGGCCAGACCCGAGCTTTCGACAAAGAGGCAGTCGAGGTTCTTTTGGCTCATTTCGGCCATGGCCTTGGCAAAATCCTTGCGCAGGCAGGAGCAGAAGATCGAGCCGCGGCCGATCTCCATCATCTCGATGCCGCCGCGGCGGATGATGTCGCCGTCGATGTTCAGCTTGCCAAAGTCGTTCTGAATAACGCCGACCTTCAGCTCGCCCAGTTTGTCGAGCAGATTGACCAGCATGGTGGTCTTGCCGGCGCCGAGAAAGCCGGTCAGCAGATAAAGTTTGATGGGATTGTTCATAGTCTGATGCTCCGTTTCCACAAATTGAATCTCGGGGGCTGCCGTCAGCGCCGCAAGGCAGCGCAGGCTCTCTTCCCTCGCCTGTGCATCGATGGAGTAGTGGACCCATCTGCCCTCCTTGCGGCCCTTGACCAGGCCGGTGGCGCAGAGGATCTTCATATGGTGGGAAAGGGTGGGCTGGCCGATGCCCAGCTCTTCCAGCAGCTTGCAGGCACACAGCTCGCCATCGCGGAGCATATCCACGATCTTCAGGCGGTTTTCATCGCCCAGAGCCTTGAAGAGCGCCGCAGCTTTTCTGATGTCTTCCATAAAAGGCCGCCTTTCTGTCGGTTTCGTCTGTTCTATACAGCATTTGTTCAATATTGCCAAGCATATCACGGCCATTGGCTTCTGTCAATAAACGAGCCGACTTCTATTCCCTTTCTCTATAATACATCGATGCTTTTCGATGTATTCAACATACCATATATATTGAAGTCTGTCAATACAAAAAAGCCGCCCCGGAGACCGGAGCGGCAATGGTATGTATCGGGCTTTAAAACAGGTTCTGCACGAGGCTGAACAGAAGGGGCATGAAGGCCGCCGGGATCAGGTTGGCGACATTGAACTTGCGGACCTCCCACATATCGAAGGCGATCAGCATGAGGACGGCCGAGCCGACCAGCGACATCTGGCTGACCACGACATCGCCCAGATAGGGGGCGATCAGGCTGGCCAGCAGGGTGAGCACGCCCTGATAGACAAAGACCGAGCCAGCCGACAGCAATACGCCCACGCCGTAGACCGAGCCGAAGATGACGCCCGAGATGGCGTCGATCACGCCCTTGGTATAGAGGGTGGTGGGGTTGCCCAGAATGCCGTCTTCGATGGAGCCGACAATGGCCATGGCGCCGGCGCAGAAGAGGATGGTGGTGGCCGCAAAGCCTTCGCCCAGCTTGCTGTCGCCGCCGCCCGAAAACTTGCGCTTGATCCATTCGGCGACCCTGTCGAAGCCGCGGTCGATGCGCAGGGCCTCGCCGATGACGGCGCCCGAGGCCAGCGAAAGCAGCAGGATGAGCACATACTGGCTGGAGATGCTGCCGTCTTCGGCAGCCACCAGTGCGCCCGACATGACGCCGGTCAGGCCGATCAGAAAGACGGCGGTGGCGGTGGCGTCAAAGACGATCTTGCGAAAGCGTTCGGGCATGCCCTTCTTAAGCAGGATGCCCACGGTGCCGCCCACAAGGACGGCGATGGTATTGAAAATAGTACCCATTCCAAACATAGGTTATGCCTTCTTTGCTGTGAGAGAGTTTTTTATTTCTTCAGTGTGACCACCGTTACGCCCATCTCGCCTTCGCCGTAGGCGCCGGCGCGGAACTTGCGGACACGGGGATCGCGCTTGAGCTGGTTCTGGATGGCGGCACGGAGGGCGCCTGTGCCCTTGCCGTGGATGATGGTGACCGTTTCGAGGTGATGACGCTGGACATGGTCGAGATAGCGGTCGACCTCCATGATGGCCTCTTCGGCCATCATGCCGCGGACGTCGATCGACTGGCTGACGCTGCCCAGTGCGGCCGGGATCTGGGAGATCTTGCTGCGCTTGATGGCCTCTTCGGGCTTCTCCTGCAGCAGCTGCAGCTCCTTCTTCTTGGCCTTGAGCTTGAGGATGCCGGCCTGAATGGTGACGCTGTCGCTGTTTTTGTTGACCTCCAGTACGGTGCCCTTGGTGCCGGTCCTGACGATTTCGACAAAGTCGCCCACCTGCAGCTCGCGGGGCAGGGGCATGGGCTTCTTTTCGACCTTGGTGGCGGCGACCTCCTTTTCGGCCTTGGAGATCTCGCCGCGGAAGGCGGCTCGGGCGGCGGCCAGATTGGCGTCGATGCCTTCGCCGGCCTGCTGACGGATCTTCTTGGCCTCTTCGACGACCGAATCGGCCGTGCGCTTGGCCTGACCGAGGATCTCGCCGGCCTTGAGCTTGGCGTCCATGATCAGCTTGTCGCGCTCGCGCTCGAGGTTGCGCAGATGGGTCTGGGCCGTCTCGTTGGCAATGCGGGCGTCGCGCAGCTCGCGCTCGGCCTCGCTCAGCTTGCTCTCGAGGGCCTGACGCTTTTCCTCCAGCTTGGAGATGACCTCTTCAAACTGCTTGTCCTGGCTGTCGACCTTGGCTTCGGCCGCTTCGATGATGCGCTTGTCGATGCCCAGACGCTCGGAGATGGCAAAGGCGTTGGACTTGCCGGGGATGCCAAAGACCAGCTTGTAGGTGGGACGCAGGGTGACGACGTCGAACTCGCAGGAGGCGTTTTCGACCCCCTTGGTCTCGAGGGCATACATCTTGAGCTCGGCATAGTGGGTGGTGGCAGCCACACGGGCGCCCATGGCACGCAGGCGCTCGATGATGGCGATGGCCAGGGCCGCGCCCTCGACGGGGTCGGTGCCGGCGCCCAGCTCGTCCATGAGGACCATGGTGCCCGGGCCGGTCTCCTCGAGGATCTTGACGATGTTGCTCATGTGGGAGGAGAAGGTCGACAGCGACTGCTCGATCGACTGCTCGTCGCCGATGTCGGCCAGTACGGCCTCGAAGATGGCCACCTGACTGCCGTCGGTGACCGGGATCTGCAGGCCCGACTGGGCCATGAGGGTCAGCAGGCCGAGGGTCTTGAGGGAGACCGTCTTACCGCCCGTATTGGGGCCGGTGATGATGACGGTGTCGGCGGCGCCGCCGATGGTAAAGCTGATGGGCACCGCCTTGTCGGGATCGAGCAGGGGGTGACGGGCCTTGACCAGCTTGGTCTGGCCCTTCTCGACCAGCTGAGGACGGCTGGCTTTCAGTTTATAGGACAGGCGGCCGCAGGCAAAGATATAGTCGATGATGCAGAGGGTCTCGTAGTCGCCTCGGATCGAGCTGCCGAAGGATGCGACCTCGGCCGACATTTCGGCCAGAATACGGTCGATCTCGTCGCGCTCCTTGGCCTGCAGCACACGCAGGGTGTTGTTGAGCTCGACGACGGCCGAAGGCTCGATAAACAGGGTGGCGCCGCTGCTTGATGTATCGTGGACCAGACCGCCGAAGGAGCCGCGGTATTCGGCCTTGACGGGGACGACGAAGCGTCCGCCGCGCTGGGTGACGATGGAATCCTGCAGCATCTTGGAATAGCTGCTGGACGAGACGATCTTGTTCAGCGTATCTCGAACCTTGGAGGAGGCCGTGCGGATCTGGCGGCGGATGTCGTAGAGCTGGCTGGATGCATTGTCGGACAGCTCTTCCTCCGAGATGATCGATTCGGTGATCTTGTCTTCGAGATACTTATTGCCGCTGAGGTTGGCGAAATAGCCGTCGATGGAGGTCTTTTCGCCCTTCTGGTTTTCCAGATAATGCTTGGTGCTGCGGGCGGCGCGCAGCAGAGAGGCGACGCGCAGCAGCTCGGCCATATTGAGGGTACCGCCCATCTCGGCACGCTTGACGGGGTCGGAAACATCGCGGATGCCCGACAGGGACGGGCTGCCGTAGAGGCCCATAAGATAGACGGCGTCGGCCGTCTGCTGCTGGGCGTGCTCGCACTCGACCAGGGTGGTGAAGGGGCGCAGCGCCATGGCGCGTTCCTTGGCCTTGTCGGTCTGGGCCTGCGCGGCCAGCATCTCCAGCACCTTGAAATATTCCAGAGTGCCGAGGGATTTTTCTTTCATGGTGGGATCCATGATCTGTTCTTCTGTTACGGTGGTGTTCATATCGGTTCCTCTCGCGGAAAAAGCGATTTGTAAAAATCGAGGGTTTTATAGTGCTGCTCGGTTTTTTCCTGCAGGTAATCCTCGCAGAATCGGGCCAGAAAGGCCATGGACCTTTCGGGCAGCTTATAGGAAAAGAGGCGTTTCAGGTCGCAGCCCAGAATATATCGGGCGGCGCCGAGGGCCGGCTCGTCCATGGGCCGTTCGCGATACCCCGTGGGGCGGAAGCAGGCCGGACAGACCAGCAGGCCGCTCTGCAGATCTATGTAGCCCCCCTGCCCTGTTTTGCCGCAGGATGCACAGGCAGAGAGGTCGGGCGCATAGCCGTTCAGGGCCATATAGCGCAGCTCGAAGGCCGCCTTGATGACGGCCTGGGGATAGAGCCCCTTTTCGAGGGCATAAAAGCTGTTGAGGGCCAGCCGCATAATGTCGGGACTGGCGGGGCCGTCCTCCGGCTCGCCCAGCAGGATCTGGGCAAAATAGCTGGCCAGGGCCATCTTTTCGATGTCCCGGCTCAGGCCGTAGAACTGGTTTTTCACGTCGCCCTCGTCGAGGGTAAAGCGCCCGTCGCGCTCGTAAAGGGAAAGCTCGGAATGGCAGAAGAGCTGGGTGCAGGAGCCCAAGCGGCTGCCCTTGCGGCGTGCGCCCTGGGCCTTGACGGTCAGGCAGCCCCGGTCGCGGGTCAGCACAGTGAGGATCTTGTCGCTCTCTTTGTAATTGACGGTCCGCAGGACCAGGCCTTCGATGGTGATATTCATGGTCGTCTGTCCTGCGCTTCCCTTTCTTCGTATTCTTTATAAAGCAGCCATGCCTGGGGCAGGCCGGTCTGTTCAAACAGATGCCACAGCCGTTTTTTCATGTTTGTCACCTCGGATATAGTCTTTGGTGAAACGGCGAAAACTTGTGCTGTGAAATATTGGGTGTGTTCTCACGTCGGATCGGTGTAGGGGCGACCATCGGTCGTCCGCCATGCCAATCGATGCCGTAATGCCGTGTCGGAATATTCTTTCTGTTCCCTTGCGAACGACATCTGTATAGAGAAGATTTGCGTTGCCATGGGCGCTGCCGCCCCAAAACCCGGCCATACTTTCCCCGTCGAGGGAAAGTATGCAAAGGTCGACCAAGGGGTGTTGCGAATTCCCCCCTTGGAACCCCGCAACGCTCCGCTCTTGGGGCTTCGCCCCGCCGCTTGGGCATCCCTGCGGATATCTGACATAAACAAGGAACCCTGTAGGGACGGCAATTGGCCGTCCGCCGAAGATATGCACAGGGAAGCCTTTTCTCCCGTCGGACAGAGCCTCCTTTTGAAAGGAGGGGGACCACTGAAGGTGGTGGAAGATTGAGCCTCCCTTGTGTAAAGGGAGGTGGCACCGCAGGTGACGGAGGGATTGTATCCCCCGGCCTGCCTGTACAATCCCCCACCGCCCTTCGGGCAGAGCCCCCTTAAGTGCCCTTTGGGTATGCACAAGGGGGCCTTTTCTCCTGACGGTCCGCATGAGGGTGCCTGCGCCGGACGGAAGCCTTCCCCATGCAGGGGCAGCCTTTATGCTCCTTACATTCTTTCGTCGTAGCCGAAGTTGCGGATCAGACCGACGCTGTCGCGCCAGCCTTCCTTGACTTTGACCCACAGCTGCAGGTAGACGCGGCAGCCCAGCATCTCTTCGATGTCGGCACGGGCCATGGCGCCGACCTTCTTGAGCATGGTGCCGTTTTTGCCGATGATGATGCCCTTGTGGCTCTTGCGCTCGCAGTAGATGACGGCGCCGATATCCAGCACGTCGCTGTCCTCACGCTCGGAGAACTTTTCGATCTCGATGGCGGTGCCGTGGGGGACTTCCTTATCCAGCAGGGTCAGCAGCTTTTCACGGACGATCTCGGCGACGATCTGGCGCTCGGGCTGGTCGGAGACCATGTCCTCGGGGAAGAGGGCGGGCGACTCGAAGCACTGCTCGCGCAGGACGTTTTCCAGCAGCTCGACGCCGTCGCCGTTCTTGGCCGACAGGGGGATGACGGCCAGGAAATCGCAGGCCTCGGCATACATGGCCATGACCTCCAGCAGGGTCTCCTTCTCGACGGTGTCGATCTTGTTGATGACCAGAATGGCCGGCATATCAAACTGCTTGATCTTGTCGATCAGCATCTGCTCGGGGATACCGATGCGGGCGACCGGCTCGACCAGCAGCAGGACGGTGTCGACGTCGGCGACCGTCTCGTTGACCACCTTGACCATAAAGTCGCCCAGACGGTTCTTGGGCTTGTGCAGACCGGGGGTGTCGAGAAAGACCATCTGATATTCGTCCTTGGTCAGGACGCCGGTGATGCGGGTACGGGTGGTCTGGGGCTTGTCGGATACGATGGCGATCTTGGTGCCGCAGAGGGCGTTCATCAGGGTCGATTTGCCGACATTGGGGCGGCCGACAACCGAGAATACGCCGGTTTTTGTTACTTCCATAGTTCTTTATCCTCAATCTGTGTATAAAATGGGTGGTTTCTTATTTTCTTTCCAGGCCGATGCCCGACATGATCTGCTCTTCCATGGCGCGCATACGGGCCTTCATCTCGCCCTCGTCCAGATGGTCGTAGCCCAGCAGATGGAGCATGCTGTGGGTTGTCAGATAGGCGCACTCTCGCTCGAAGCCGTGGCCGAACTCGGCGCCCTGGGCACGGGCGGTCTCGACCGAAATGATCATGTCGCCCAGGGGCAGGCGGCCGGTCTCGGGGTCGATGTCGAACTGCACGTCTTCGGGGGCCTCACCCTCCATGAAATCGTTCATGGGGAAGGAGAGGACGTCGGTGACGCGGTCGATCTCGCGGTGGTCACGGTTGATCTCGCGGATCTCGTCGTCGCTGACCAGCGTGATGTCGACCGACGCCTTAAAGGGATAATCGAAGGCGGCATAGGTGGCGCGGGCGGCCATGAGGATCAGCTCCTCGGCCTCGCGGTCGCGGCATTCGGGTTCGCCCAGCAGGTTGACCCGAAGGGCGGCAGGGGTGTGTTTCCTGATTTTGACGATGGGCATGTCGGTGACCTCCCTTTAACGATTGCCCTGGGGGCGGTTATAATACTGATCCTTCTTGATCTTGAACTCTTTCTTGCGGGCTTCGCGGCTCTGCTTTGCCTTATCGTGCTTGTCGTAGGCCTGGATGATCTTGGCGACCAGCTCGTGACGGACAACGTCGCGGTGATCGAGGTACTGGATGGCAATGTCGTCGATGCCCTGCAGGACGGCGCAGGCCTCCTTGAGGCCGCTGGTCTTGCCGTTCGGCAGGTCGATCTGGGTGACGTCGCCGGTGATGACCGCCTTGGAGCCGAAGCCGATACGGGTGAGGAACATCTTCATCTGCTCGGGGGTGGTGTTCTGGGCCTCGTCGAGGATGATGAAGGCGTCGTCGAGGGTACGGCCGCGCATATAGGCCAGCGGGGCGACCTCGATGTTGCCGCGCTCGAGGTAACGGTGGTAGGCCTCGGGGCCGAACATATCAAAGAGGGCGTCGTAGAGGGGGCGCAGATAGGGGTCGACCTTGTTCTGCAGGTCGCCGGGCAGGAAGCCCAGCTTTTCGCCGGCTTCGACGGCCGGACGGGTGAGGATGATGCGGTTGATCTCCTTGCGGCGAAAGGCGGCAACGGCCGAAGCCACGGCCAGATAGGTCTTGCCGGTGCCGGCAGGGCCGACGCCCACCGTAACGATGTTGTTCTGGATGGCGTCGATATAGGACTGCTGGCCGAGGGTCTTGGCCTTGACCGGCTTGCCGCGGACGGTGACGCAGATGACGCCCTTGCCCATCTGGTCGAGCTTGTCCTGCTGGCCCTCGCGGACCAGAGAGATGATATAATGGACATTCTGCACCGAGATCTGCTCGCCTCGCGCCGCCAGTGCCAGCAGCGATTCGATGGCCTGCTGGGCGTGCATGACGTCTTCGGCGTCGCCCGAAATGCGCAGCTCGGTGTCGCGGTTGATGATATGGACGTTGTATTCCTTTTCCAGCAGCTTGATGTTTTCGTCAAAGGAGCCGAAAAGGTTGATGATCTGTTCGATGCGTTCGACGTTGACAACTTGTTCGATCATTTAGTGTTCTCCTGTTATTGGGGTCTTTTCTCCGGTCTTTTCCAGGCCTTCGGCCTGCAGCCGGGCGACGATCCTGTCCGGTTCAAAAATCATGGTGAATGCCTGTTCCTGCAGGCTGCCCTCGATGGCATCGGCTTCCAGCAGGGAATGGCAGGTATCGTGGAGCAGCGCCCTGCAGCCCGCTTCGGAAAGGGCGGGCCGAAAGACCGTACATTCGTGCCATCTCTCCCGGATGAGGGTGAGTGGGAAAAGGTATCCCTCCCCCAGCGAAACGGCAGTTGTCTCCATTGTTTTATAATAGCACGCGTCCCCGATTTTTTCAATATGGGGCAGCGCAAACCGGCGGCTGCCCAGCTGCAGGCTCCACCGTGTGCAAACCCGTCCGGTCTCGGCATAGCCATACTGCCCGGGATGGAGGGCGACGGCGGCGGCCGGCCATGTGCGCAGCGTGATGTCGGCGTCGGCCGGCACCAGCCTTTCCTCCCCCTGTGTACTGACCAGCCGGCCCGACACCAGCAGGTCGCCGGGGATGACGGTATCCCCCACCTGCACGCAGGGCTCCCCTTCCCGCACCGTCATGGCCTCGACGATGCCGGCCCGGTCGGCATAGATATCGCAGGGCGTAAGCGGCCCTTCGGCGGTGCGGTCGGGGTCCTTTTCGGTGACCGTCACAAGGGCACAGGTGCCGCGAAGGTTGATGGTGAGATAGCTCAAGTCATCCCGCGCCGTCATGATGCGGCCGCGGATGGAGGGAAGGTCGAGGGCGGCCAGCGGACG
>JAFQKM010000113.1 GCA_017396925.1 Clostridia bacterium | reverse complement strand
GGGGTCTTCGACGTCCTCCAGCACATCGCCGATGGAGCTGATCCCCATTCGGATGCCGGCATCACATTCGCGCAGCAGGCGAATGGTGTCCTGTTCGATCATCTTGTGCAACTCCTTTGTCGGTTTGCCTTCAGTATGCCCACATAATCTGCCGATATGCAAAAACGCCCCATCCGAAGATGAGGCGTTCTGTTTATTTCCAGTATTCTTCGACTTCCTCTGCGGTGGGCAGCGAGGGAATGGCGCCCATCCGGGTGACCGTCAGTGCAGCTGTACGGTTGGCGGCGGTCAGCAGGGCAGTGGGATCCTCAAGCCCCATGCGGCAGAAGGCCGTGCAGAAGGCGCCGATGAAGGAATCTCCGGCGGCCGTGGGGTCGACGGCATCCACGCGGCAGCTGGGGGCATGATGGGCAGTGCAAAGGCCGTCGCGGAAACTGAAGAGGGCAGCGCCGGCCTGTCCCAGCGTGATCAGAATATACTGTATGCCCTTGGCATGGAGAACCTCTGCAGCCTTGCGGGCGGCTTCCAGATCGGCGTTGCTGCCTTCGCGGGCAATATGCACACCGGTCAAGGCTTCGGCTTCGGTCTCGTTGGGGGAGAGGAAGCTTACGCAGGCCAGCAGTTCATCGGGCAGCGCGGCTGCCGGGGCGGGATTGAGCATGACGGGTACGCCCTTTCGGTGGGCATAACCTGCAACGAGGGTGTTGATGTGCATGGGGATCTCGTTCTGCAGAACCACCATGTCATAGTCGGCGATGGCTTCTTCCAGAAAGGCCACTTCATCGGGGGTAATGGCCATGTTGGCGCCGGGAATGACCAGAATGCGGTTCTGGCTTGTGCCGCCATCATCTTTTTCGACGACGATGATGGCACAGCCGGTGGCGTCGTCATGGTCGAAGAGCATATGCTCGGTATTCAGGCCGGCATCACGGCAGACCTGCAGCAGGGTCTGGCCATTCTGATCGACGCCCAGCTTGCCCAGCATGGTGACGTCGCAGCCCAGACGGGCCATCTGCACAGCCTGATTGGCGCCTTTTCCGCCCGGGGCCATAGAGAACCTACGGCCCATCAGGGTCTGGCCGGGGACGGGAAAGCGGTCGGTCTCGGCGATCAGATCCATATTAAGGCTGCCGACGACCAGAATGCGGGGGGATTTAGTCATAGGATCAACTCCGTAAGTTTGATAGTAACGATCGGGCTTAACCCATACGGGCTTCGGTCAGCGGCGCATCCCAATGGATGACACCGCCCAGCTGTGCGGCCAGTTCATCGGCAGTGCCGGGAACGAGCGGAAGCAGGCCGGCTTCCCGCTTTTTCGAGCGGCGGCCCTTTTCGTCATACAGGATCTTGGATGCATAGGCATCGTAGCTGACCGAAAAATCGTCGGGTGCTGTGTGGGGGAAGAAGCTCAGGGAGACTTCGTAACAGATCCGGCCGCTGTCGGAGGTGGCGGTCAGCGTGACCAGCGCACCGCGGCGCGCAACGCCGTTGAAGACGCAGTCGGCCGAGAAATACTGCTTGTAAACATCGATCACTTTCATAAGCGGCGCCTGCCTTTTTGGGTTACTTCTTCAGAATGTCGAACAGACCGCGGACAAACTTCTTGCCCAATTCGCGGCCAATGGTGTTGGCGGCTGTGTTGATGGTCTTTTCAAAAGCCGAAGTCTTTTTGCGGCCGGAAGAGGTCTTTTTCTTTGCCTTTTCCTTGGCCTTCTGCTTTTCTTCGCGCTCTTTTTCTCTGGCAGCCTCTTCGGCAGCCTCGGCTTCGGCCTTTGCATCGGCTTCTGCCTTGGCCTGCAGATCTTCATAAGCCGATTTGCGGTCGATGGTATTGCCATACTTTTCCTTCAGAGGGCAGGCCAGAATGTTGGCCTGCAGCATGGTGGGATCCAGCGCGGCCATCGAGCTGTGGGGCGGCAGAATGGCTGCCTTGTCGACGATGGTGGGAACGCCTTTTTCGTCGAGGACCGAGACCAGCGCTTCGCCGGTACCCAGTGCCTGCAGCACTTCTTCGCTGTTGAAGGATTCGTTTTCACGGAAGGAACGGGCGGCGGCACGCAGGGCCTTCTGATCGTTGGGCGTATAGGCGCGCAGGGCGTGCTGGACGCGGCTGCCGATCTGACCCAATACGGTATCGGGCAGGTCGGTGGGGTTCTGGGTGATGAACCAGACCGAAACACCCTTGGAACGGATCAGGCGGACGACCTGCTCGACCTTTTCCACCAGGGCCTTGGGGGCATCCTTGAAGAGCAGATGGGCTTCATCGAAGAAGAAGGCCAGCTTGGGCTTGTCGAGGTCGCCGGCTTCGGGCAGCATTTCATAAAGCTCCGAAAGCATCCACAGCAGGAAGGTGCCGTAGAGCAGGGGATGCTGGAAGAGTTCCTGGCATTCCAGAATATTCATAACGCCCCGTCCGTTTTCATCCCAGTCGAGCCAGTCGGTCAGATCAAGGGCAGGCTCGCCGAAGAAAATATTGCCGCCTTCGTCTTCCAGACGGAGCAGGGCACGCTGAATGGCGCCGACCGACTGGGGCGCAATATTGCCATAGGTCAGCTTGTATTCCTTGGCATTGTCACCCACATGCTGGAGCATGGCGCGCAGATCCTTGAGGTCGATGAGCAGCAGCTGCTTGTCGTCGGCAATGCGGAAAACGATGCGCAGAATACCGCTCTGGGTCTCGTTGAGGCCCAGCAGGCGGCCCAGCAGTTCAGGGCCCATCTCCGAGATGGTGGTGCGGACCGGCAGACCCTGCTTGCCATAGACGTCCCAGAAGCGGACGGGATAGCTGTTGTAGCCGTAGCCAAACTTGTCCAGGCCCATATTGTCGATCGAACGGCGGATGTGTTTGTTTTCGCTGCCCGGCTGAGCCATACCGCTCAGGTCGCCCTTGATGTCGGCCACAAAGACGGGCACGCCCATATCGCTGATCGATTCGGCAATGACCTTGAGGGTGACCGTTTTACCGGTACCGGTGGCGCCGGCGATCAGACCGTGGCGGTTGAGCATGGAGGGCTCGAGATAGATGGGGGCGGCGCCGGTGGCCAGCCAGATTTTATGGGTATCCTTTATATACATGCAGGTGATCCTCCTGTCGGGTTTTGGTATGGCTTTATTGTATCATAAAGCTGAGGAAGAATGAACAAAAAAATCCCCCGTTCCTTGGGAACGAGGGATCTTTCTATTGAATCAATTACTCTACGCGTCCGCAGACGATGACCTTGCCCATATTCCAGAGCTCTACGACCTTGCGGGCGACGGCTTCGCGCTCTTCGGCGGTCTTGTAGGGGACTTCGCCGGTCTGGCTGCCGCAGTCGTTGCAGATGGCATAGATCCAGCCGTTGGACTCGTCCAGCATGCCGACGCCGTGGCAGATGGGGCAGTCATACAGTTCGAGTTCTTCGAGGATATCCTTCTTTTCTGTGTTTTCCATGATCTATAACTCCTTTTGGGGTGATTTTCAAACAACAGAATTATTATAACGCAACAGGGGGCAAATTACAAGTCTGTCGCTTTATTTATACCAGCGCATGCCCAG
>JAFQKM010000112.1 GCA_017396925.1 Clostridia bacterium | reverse complement strand
CTATGCCTACCTCGATAAGATCGGCGATCAGGCCAAGAAGATCCGCGCCGCCTTCAACCTCGACATGGTCGGCGGCCGTCAGCAGGGCGGCTATGGCCCCATCACCATCACCGACCTGCCCATGTCCACCCCCTCCATCGTCTCCGATGCCGCCGCCACCATCCTCGACGAGGTCAAGCGTCAGGTCACCGGCATGATGCCCGAATCCTACTGCCCCATGTGGAACAGCCACATGACCGAATACTCCGGTGGCTCCGACCATCTGGTCCTCAGCGATCCCCAGACCAATATCCCCTGCCTGATGCTGGGTCAGTGGCCCGATAAGTTCTACCACACCAGCTCGGATACCCTCGATATGGTCGATCCCTATATCCTCTCCCGTTCGGCTTCGCTGGCTGCCGCCTATGCCTACAGCCTGTCGAACCTCGAGCCCGCCGATATCGGCGAGATCTGCAATGTCGGTCTGGGCCGCGCCGCCGCTTACATGACCGAGCTGCAGACCAAGATGAGCCGCGGCACCCTCGACCGCAAGTTCTACCATGGCCGTCTGGTCCGCTACCTGAGTTGGCGTCTGGCCGGCATCGACGACTTTGCCAACTGGGTCGAATGTGACCAGAGCGAGCTGGATGCCGAAAAGGCCCGCCTCACCTCGGTTGCCAAGGCCATTGTCGGCTTCAATCCCCTGACCCGTCCGGTCAAGAACATCATCACCAAGAGCCAGAAGGAAAAGTGCACCACCGTTGTCCGCCGCCTCAAGACCGTCCCCGTCATGATCAACAAGCTGACCCGTATGTACGGCGGTGAAGAGGGTGCGGCCATCAGCGCCTTCTGCGCCAAGTATATGCCCGTGCTGGGCCACTCGGTCGGTACCGCTGTCGACTATGTCCTCGACGGCAAGCGCACCTCGGCCGAAGCCGCCCGCGAGCTGGCCTATGAGTTCGGCATCTATGCCCCCGAGGCCGTTGAAGAATACTGCAAGCTGCTGGTCCGCATCGGCATGGCCGAGGAGGTCAAATAAAATGACCCCCGAAGCCAAGCTGGAAGCCCTGGGCCTGACCCTTCCCCCGGTATCGGCCCCCATCGGCTCCTATGTGACCTGCAAGCGCCAGGGCGATCTGCTCTATCTTTCGGGTGCAGGCCCCATCGTACAGGGCGAAGTCCTGTACCACGGCAAGGTCGGTGCCGAGATCACCCCCGATGTGGGCTACGAGGCCGCAAAGGTCTCGGCCCTCAATCTGATTGCCGCCCTCAAGGCCGAGCTGGGTGATCTGTCCAAGGTCAAAAGCATCGTCAAGCTGCTGGGCCTCGTCGCCTGCGCCGACGGCTTCTATGGCCAGCCCGGCGTCATCAACGGTGCATCCGATCTGCTCTTTGAAGTTTTTGGTGAAAAGGGCCGCCATGCCCGCTCGGCCATCGGCGTCTTTTCGCTGCCCATGAATATCCCCGTCGAGATCGAAATGATCGTGGAGGTTCAGGCATGAGCTGGGTAAATGATCTCCGCGCGCAGGTGCCGGTCTGCG